>DAIQOU010000053.1:0-15484 GCA_036787725.1 Bacteroidales bacterium | reverse complement strand
ATTATTCTGTTGGTTGTATTCTTTCCGGGAATCTTTTTGATTTCCTGTGAATTCGATAACTATGATGAACCGAATACTTCTTTTTCGGGCGTGTTGAAAAATGGAGGAGCTCCGCTGAATACAAGACATGGGATCCTATTTAAACTGTACCAGTATAGAGAAGACGGCTATGTTTCGGCCGGGAGTAAATCGATAGACGTGTATGTAGATCAAGAGGGGAAGTTTAGTGCCAATCTTTTTGCCGGAAGATATAAGATGGTGGTAAACAGCGAAGGAGGCATTAATTATATTCATGAATGGAAAGATTTTCCCATAAATGAGAGCGGTAGTTTGGATACGTTGTATTTTACATTGAAGGGAAATCAACAAATGGAATTCGAAGTGATTCCTTTTTATCAGGTAAATGATTTTCAAGCTTTTTACAGGAACGATTCCATTATCACCCGTTTCAGTATAAAGAAATTCACGGATCGTACCGATAATCAGATTCTTTTCAGAAGAGTGGCAATGTATGTGAGTCCTTCGGTGCATACCAATAACGATACGGAACTGTCGGTAGCGAAAGCCGGCGCTCAGACCGATACTCCGATCGAAATCGGATGTTCGTTGAAAGACTATTATTCCAATACGTATTACAAGAACAATTATCGGGACTACGCCTATGTAAGGATTGGAATCTCTTTGCGCCTCAGCGGTCAGGAGTTTATTTATTCCAATATCATTCAAGTAAAAGACATTCCGGAGGAAACAATAAAAAAATTCAAATAAAGGAAGAAGAGGATATTTCGATGGGTTTTTATTTTCCCGACGATGAAGCTTTAGAGATGCTTTTGTCCGCCGGGAGCTGAAAATGCATCGGAATAGCCTCCCGATCAATTAATTATTAATCAATTAAAATCAAAAGATCATGAGAAAACTATCTTTACTTTCTTTAGCAGTAGCTGTTACAGGCGTTGTATTTGCGGCCGATCCGCCTCGAATGGATATTTCGAGTATTTTGTCTTACAATTCCGCCTTATCTTTGGAAAAGACATTGGTGGGAGAAAACGGGATAAAAGGTTGTGTAGCCGATTTTAACGGAGACGGATATGACGATTTTATTCTGACGGGACTTTATCAAGCCGATGCATCGACCACCAAAGGCTTTTTGAATGTATACTTGGGACAGCAAACAGGTGTTCCGGCGTTGGCTTATAATGATGATGATTTTAAGGTAGTCGGCAACGGAGCCATCGACTATGTGAAATTGAATGACGGATCATTCAATATTGTTTTGCAAGGAGGTGCAGTGGGAAACTGGACCAATCCGTTCAAAGGACAAATTTATAATCTGAAAGTAGTTGGAAGTTCGGTGAACTTCGACTATGTGATGGATCTGGATTACGGCGGAGGCCGGAATTCTGTTTATTTCTTGGATATGGATGGTGATGGTTTTGCCGATATTTTTCAAGGAGGATGGAGAGCTGTCGATTCTTGGGATGCCAAAACACAAATCTATATGAATGACGGGACCAACGAATGGTTTGATCTGGAAGGATATGCTGCCGGAGAAGAACCCATTCGCCCCGCAAATAATACGTTTGTCGTGAAAGGTGATTTGAATAATGACGGAAGAATCGATTTGGTACAGGCTGTACAGGGAGCTGCATTGGTTGCTTATTTTAACAATGGAGACAAAACATTTACCGAATATATTGTGACACCGTTTGCTTTGGCCGACCGGACCGACGGAATGAATATTCGCGGTGAGGAAGACGGAACACAAATAGAGTTGATTGATTTCAACGGCGACGGCTTGTTGGATATTGTTTTGTCCGGAACAAACGATAATGCTTCTACTTGGAGTTATGTTTTAATGTTATTTAAAAATAATGGCGACGGTACATTTACCGAAATAGCACATACCAATAAAGAAGGAAATGCTGTTACCTTTATCGGCGGACAACGCGGAGACTTTGCTATAGCCGATTTTGACGGTGACGGAAAACAAGATTTTATTTTGGGAGCCGAAAATCAAAATGATGCAGGGGCGTGGGTGTGCAGAACATTCTTTTTCGGCGGTAACGGAAAAGGCGGTTTCGATCAGTCGGATATTACTTATGGTGATACCAATCCGTTGGGAATTGTTCCGATGTCGAGAAGAGGTAATTTCGGACGCTTTTTGACAGGTGATTTTAATGGAGACGGAAAACCGGATCTTATTACAGCAGGCGCTGATTATTACGGAAATAATGCAGGATTAAGATATTACCAGAATGTAGGTAAAGGAGGAACCGGAATAGAATCCGTTCAATCGAATGCTAAGATCTATTCAACTAATAAAACGGTTTATGTAACGGATGCCGAAATAAATGCATCGGTTAAAGTGTATAACCTGACGGGAGTGCTTGTATACGGATTTGTGATGGACTCGGAAAGTACCGTGTTTACATTAAATGCGGATCCGGGTATATATATTGTGAAAGTAGGAAGCAAAACTCAAAAGATTGTTATCAAATAAAACAAATGGATGAACAGAGTCGGGAAAATATCCGGTAAGAATGTTTTCCCGACGTTCTTCAACAAATCTCCGAAAGTAATTGGTATGAAACGAAGTATGTAAATCAACGATTTACGCCACAAGAAGATACCGGTTTATTTGCATGCAAGTTCCATACAACCATAAGGAAACAATAAAAAAATAACGTATGAAAGTCTTTTTCCCATTTCTGATTCTTTTATCTTCATTTTGCTTGTGTCGGGCGGCAGAGCCGGATGAAATGCGAACGGTTTCCCGGAAAAATATTCCGTATTGGAAAGCCTTTTCCTTGTCTGAAGTAAAACTGAACGCCGGTTATTTTAGGCAAGCCATGGAGAGGCACAAAGAATACCTTCTGTCATTGGAACCCGACCGCCTGATTCCGCATGTAAGAAAGATGGCCGGATTGGAACCGAAAGGATTGAATTATGGAGGATGGGAAACACATGGAGGTTGTTCTTACGGACATTATCTTTCCGGCTGTGCCTTGATGTATGCGGCTACCGGCGATCCGATTCTTTCGGAACGGCTGGATTATTTATTGTCCGAGTTAAAACTATGTCAACAACACAGCGAAGACGGCTGGTTTATTTCCGGACGGAGACAACGGGAAGGATATGAAGAATTATTATCCGGAAAATTGCTGCTGAATCAACCCGATGAAACCAAACAACCTTGGAACTATAATCGCAACGGCAATTCATGGTATTGTATTCATAAAGTACTGGCCGGGTTGAGGGATGCTTATCTCTATGCAGGCAAAGAAGAAGCGAAGGAGATGTTGATTCCGTTGTGCGATTTTATTGCCCGGATAGCCCTTACTTCCAATTCGGATCTGTTCCAAAGTATGCTGTCTGTTGAACAGGGAGGCATGAATGAAGTGCTGGCCGATATTTATGCTTTTACGGGAAATCCGGACTACCTGAAAGCAGCCGAACGGTTCAATCATATTAATGTGATCTATCCGACGGCCAATGGTGAAGATGTACTGTTCGGACGTCATGCCAATGATCAGATACCCAAATTCGTCGGGGTATTGAAACAATATGAATTTGAGAAAAATGAATTATACAAAAAAGCGGCCGAGAATTTTTGGGAGATTATGATCCGCGACCATACATTGGCTATCGGAGGGAACAGCTGTTATGAACGATTCGGAGTTCCCGGAGAAGAAAGCAAACGGCTGGATTATTCTTCTGCCGAAACCTGCAATACGTATAATATGTTGAAACTTTCGAATCAATTGTTTCAGTTTTCGGGAGATATCAAATACCTTAATTACTATGAACATGCTTTATATAACCATATTTTGGCTTCGCAGGATCCGGATATGCCGGGATGTGTAACCTATTATACTTCTTTATTGCCCGGATTGTTCAAACAATACAGTACTCCGTATGAATCGTTCTGGTGTTGTGTGGGTACGGGGATGGAAAATCATGCCAAGTATGGAGAAGCCATTTATTTTTCGGGGGATAACGAATTGTTGGTTAATTTGTATATTCCTTCGGAATTGCATGCAAAAGAAACAAAATTACATTTGGTCCTCGAAACTCGTTTCCCGGAATCGGATACGGTTCGTATCCTTGTGAAAGACAACGGAAATTTCGACGGAAACCTGTTATTGAGAATTCCGGGATGGTTAAAAGAGTCTCCCCGGTTATTGATTAACGGATTCGTTACGGATGCTTCGATAGAAAACGGATATTTGAGAATCAAAGAAAAATTAAAAAGTAAAGATATTATTACATTGATTTTACCTCAACGATTGCATGTGAGGTATGTAAAAGACGAGCCTCATTTCGGAACCATCATGTACGGACCTCTGGTATTGGCCGGTGAATTGGGAACCGAAGGCATGCCGGAAGACCGGGTGTCGAACAATCGGGCTCACCGGGAAGCATTGCCGGTGAAAAATATACCTGTCTTGTGGGGAGACTTGGATCATTATGAAGATTGGATTGTTCGTCAACCGGATAATAATCCTCTTCGGTTTATTGTAAATAACGGGGATCGGAAAAAGGTAAGTCTGATTCCTTATTTCCAACTGCATCACCAATACCATACCGTTTATTGGAAGATATACTCCGAAAAAGATTTTGTACGTCGTGCCCGCGCATTGACGGATGAAGTGATCATCGGAGATGAGGCCAATGAGAAAGCGCACCGGTTGACCGGTGAAAGAGATTCATTGCGGTGGCATGATTATTTTTGGGCCAAGAACACCCAATACCGTAGGGCTTTCGAAGGAGGCCGGTTTTCTTATGATTTGAAAATTAATAAAAAGGAAGAAGGTCCTTACTATTTGATTTGCCGGTTTTGGGGAGATGAACCGGAGGGCCATGAATTTGATATTTTAGTAGAGGGAGAATTATTGCGGAGCGTAGATCCGGCTCGCAGATTATATCTCACTTATATAGATGATATTTACCGAATTCCGGAAGAAAGAACGCGTGGAAAGGAAGTGATTAAAGTTACTTTTAAGGCAAAAGAAGGTAAAAATTCCGGAGGATTATACGGATTAAAAATCACTTCCGATCCCGAGTTCAGATAATGGATTAAAATATAGATTACCATGAAATCGTATCTTTTGTTTTTTATGATTGTATTTTCCTTTTCCCGGGTGTCCGGGGAGGAGTTGGCCAACGGGATGCTTTTTCCTCGTTTTGAAGAGGGAACGGTTATTTATAAAGACGGCCGGACCGTAAAAGCTTCTCTTAATTACAATACGGTCGAAGAGGAAATGTTGTTTAAGAATCCCGACGGATCCATTCTCGCGTTGGATGATCCCGGGAAGGTGAGTGCAATTTCCATAGGAAATCGTTTTTTTGAATATGCAAGCCGGGACGCTTTTTATGAAAGGATTCCGGTTGATTCCGTCTTTTTATATGTTCAATGGAAATCGACTCTTATTTCCGAAGGAAAAGGAAGCGGATACGGAGGAAGATCCCAAGCTGCCGCGGTGACGAACATAGGTACTTTGTCGAACCAAACGGGCAATTATACCCGTTTCAATTTGGACGAAGAGTTTAAAGTCAAGTCCGAGTGTTCTTATTATTTGAAACTCAAGAATAAGTTAAAACGATTTAATTCGGCAAAGACATTGGGTAAGTTATTCAAAGGGCACGGAGAAGAAATCGAACGTTTTGCAAGCGAAGAGAATATTGATTTTAAGAATCCGGAGGATGTGAAGCGGATAATCGCTTTCTGCTCCCCGTTTATTAACTGAGAAATGAGAAGTCAGGAATGAGAAATGTTGATTCGGTACTTTTAGAATGAAGAACAGCCCGGATTGACATAACTTTTGCAGTCGGGCACCTTCCCGGTAAAGAAAGCGGAGGGTCGAGGGCTGCAGGCAGATTTTGCTTGTACATAGCCGAGCGTAGCACTTTCAATACAGTTATTTTTGCAACTTTTTATCAAGAAAAAGTTGCAAGAATAGATATAAAAGAGTTTATAACAACACAAATAATATATAATTCATGAAAGCACATCTTATTCCTTTTATATTATTATTAACCGTCCTTTCCGGTCGGGCAGCCGATACGGATCCGCTATTTTACAAGTTTCCGAATTCGGGAGTGAACTTTGAAGCGTTGTATTCCAACCCTACCGACGGAACAGCTTGTGTCGGGGATTTTAATGAGGACGGGAAACCCGATTTGATCGTTATGGGGCCCAATTATAATGAGTTTAATACTTCTTTCGTAAACTTACTGCTTAATAACGGAGACAATACATTTACTCGTCATGATTTAGGATTGAAAGGATTGAATAACGGAAGCATCGCTTTTTTAAGAACGGCTCCCGGACGTTATCTATTGGCGATACAAGGAGGACAAGCATCTCCGGCAGCTGCCAACAACGCCATTGCTTATACTGCCGAATTGCGTATCGATAACGGAAAAATCGTTTGTTCAGAGACGCAACGGTTGAACTACGGCTTGTTTGACGGCGATTTGTTGTTTGTTGATTTTGATGGTGATGGATTAGAGGATTTAGTACAATTCGGCGGAAGTCGTCGGGTATATACTTATCGCAATAACAACAATACCGGTTTTGAGTTTGTATCCAATGTAACCGGATTGAAAGGAACGAGTAAAGGTAAATCCCGGGTGTATGACATTAATTCCGACGGGAAAAAGGATATTGTGTGTATCGATCAGTCTTACGGATTATGTGTTTATCTGAATAACGGAAATAACGGGTTTACGGAAGTGTCGCCGAGCTTATCCGATTATGGATTTAAGATTAAGCCGAGGTTTGAATTCGGAGATTTTGATAAGGATGGTAAAATTGATTTGGTAGCATTTGATACCCATCCCACCTCGGGAGAAAATCGGGTGATTTTCCTCTATGGAGACGGAACGGGAGCATTTGTTCCCGGCGAACCGAATGATTTTCCGGGCGTAAATGCGGCTGCCATAGCAGTAGGAGATTTTAATAACGACGGAAACCCGGATGTGCTTTATGCGGGAGAAAATCAAAAAACACTCTTATCTGATCCGGCCGCTCCTTATACCAAAAAAGCATATATCCTGTCAGGTGATGGAGCGAGAGGCTTTACTCGGCATATAAAAGCAACTCCGCAACGTCAAAACTGTGATTTGTTCAGCCTTTCGCCGGTAGGAAACGGAGAATATCACTTGGCCGATTTTGACGGAGATGGGAAGGATGACCTCTTTGCTATCGGAGAATTAGGAATAAACGTGCCCGGAAAACTGATGCGGCGGACCGAACTGTTTTTATCCTCTTTATCGTATGATTTCGGAACTCCGATCGATAAACCGCTTATTAAAGAGGAATGGCAAGGTTTCCTTTATAGTCAGGTACGTTTGGGAGAAGGACCTTTGCTGCAAGCCATGAATAAAGAAATTACTTACTTGAAATCATTGGATATCAATCGTTTGTTTGCTGCAACTTTAAGCTATAATCTTGGAATAGGAGGACATCAACCGTATGGTGGTTGGGAAGCGGAAGGATATGGAGCGAGTTTTGCTCATTACTTGTCGGCCGTGTCTATGGCTTATGCCGTGACCGGAGATAATGAATTATTGGAGAGGGCAAACCGCTGTGTCGAAATCATTACGGCTTCACAGGATTATATGGGAGACGGCTTTTTTGCATTTAAGGACGGAACGACGTGGGGATTTGATAAAATGGCTAAGGAAAAAATAATTACTCCTTACGGATGGGATGAAAACGGACATCCGTGGGGTAATAACGGAATCGGTTTTCCTTTCTATTCACATCATAAGATATTTGCTGCATTGAGGGATGCTTATCTATATACGGATAATGAAGACGCACGGATTGGTTTTATTAAGTTCAATGAATGGCTGGTTAAATGGATGCAGAACTTTGATACCGAGAACTTTCAAAAGATGTTGGAATCGGAACACGGAGGAATGGTTGAAACGTTGTCGGACGCTTATGCGTTGAGCGGAAAACAAAAATTTCTGGATGCGGCAGTGAAGTTTACGAGGGATAATTTTGCTCATACGATGAGTAATAATATAGACGATCTTTCGGGAAGACATTCCAACTTTCATATCCCGATGGCATTGGGCGCTTCGGTTCATTATCTTTATAGCGGAGACGTTCGCAGCGGCAATACAGCCCGGAACTTTTTCCACATGGTTCATGATCATCATACGCTTTGTAATGGAGGAAACGGAAATAATGAGCGTTTCGGAACTCCCGATTTACTTACCTATCGATTGGGAATAAGAGGACCGGAAACATGCAGCAGCTATAATATGTTAAAGTTGGCTAAGGGGCTGTTTTGCCGCGAAGGAGAAGTGAAATACTTGGATTATTATGAAAATACACTTTACAATCATATATTGGCCATCCTTTCTCCCCGGAGCGATGCCGGCGTGTGTTATTATCTGAGTTTGAAACCCGGAACTTTCAAGATGTATGATAATCTTTATAATAACTTCTGGTGTTGTGTAGGTACGGGAATGGAAAGCCATGTGAAATATGCGGATGCCATTTATTTTAAGAATGAGAAGGATTTATTGGTTAATTTGTTCACTCCTTCCGTCTTAAATTGGAAAGAAAAAGGATTAAAGTTAAAGATGGAGACTGATTTTCCGGCAACAGACCGTATTGTACTACATGTAGAAGAAAATACCGGCTTTACGGGTGATGTGGTGGTTCGTTATCCCTTGTGGGCCGAAAAAAATTCCATTACAATAGCTGTTAACGGTAAGAATCAACCGATAAGTGCTTCGCCCGGAGAGTTGATTCGTATTGCTCATAGTTGGAAAACCGGTGATGAGATAGAAATAACCATCAATTGTCGCCTCCGGTTAGTGGATCTTCCGGACGATGTGAATGTTTCGGCATTGTTTTACGGCCCGATATTACTGGCTGCAAATGTGGGAGAAGTCGGACAAAGCGATGTGGGAGAATCTTCGCCCCGGTCTGTTATTACGAATCCCGATCCGCATCCTTATTTTCCTTCATTAAAAATTTCTCGCGATAAATTGGATACGTTTTTGGAAAAGAAACCGGGAACATTGGAATTTACTACTAAAGGGTTGGAAACCAATTATACGCTTAAGCCTTTTTACAATACTCACCATTGCCGATATAATGTTTATTGGAAAATAGGAGATGATGCCGATCTGAATAAGGAGCGCGAATTGATAGCCGACCGGGTGCTGACCGGAGTATCCGAAAGCGAGCAACATCATAATGTCACAGCTTCCGGTTCCAATACCGGATGGGGTTCTTTTAATTTTTGGGGACCAACCTATTTCCGGTTCAGAGACGCCGGAACAACGGGATTTATATCGTATGATCTGAATTTATTGGATACGGAATTACCGACAGATAAACAATATTATCTCCAGATTACTTATTTCGGAAGTGAGCCTTCGGGCTACGGTAACTTCCGGATCTATGTGGATGATTCGCCTGTTGCTTATGAAAACAGCATTTCTTATTTGGCTCCCCTGGATTTTGCACAACGTTATTATCCCATATCGAGAGAATTGACAAACGGTAAAAAGAAGATTACCGTTAAATTCAGCGGTGGACGTCTTTCCTTATATGGGTTGAAACTAACCACTACCCCAAATCTTGTAGAAGCTAAAAAGGAGGAAGAGCAGAATACATCTATTGAGAATCCGGATGTGGAAGAATTTAATATTCATGTGATAAACCGAAAATTGCATGTGATAAATCAACCGGGCAGTATTATAAAGTTATACTCGATTGAAGGACATACCCTTTTCGTTAAAGAATGTCCGGATAATCATTCTGTGTTTGAACTGCGGGTGCCGGACGGAATTTATATTGTACAATCTGAATTAAAAGAACGGGTTATTGCCAAGAAAATAATGGTGCGATAAATAATTTCTTAAAATTATTAAAATCCTAGGGAGTATTTATTTATATTTCGTCTCTTAATAGAAGGAGGTTGTCCCACACCCTCAATGTTCTTTGAATAAGTTCCGAATTGTAAGTTTCGGGAAGAAAGGGGAATGCGCGAAAGAAAGGAAAAAAGGAAGGGAGAAAGCCCTTCGGGCTTTAACATACATAACCCGGGGAGGGTTGAATGAAGCATAATTAAACACGATAAGATTTACAAATAAATAAAAAAGGTATGAAGAAAATAATGAAAAGCTTGCTTGTGCCGGTGATGTGTGCCGTTTTTTTCGGATGTAATAATAACTCCGGTGTCGGCAATATCACGGCTGAAGTGGTCGATCGACCGGATATAACACAACAGAATGAGAGCTATCCGGGCAATCGCGCTCCTCTTAAACCCTTACATTTTATTAAACTTCCTGTGGGAGATATTCGTCCGGCGGGATGGCTCCATCGATACCTTGTCCTGCAGCAGCAAGGATTGACGGGAAAGCTGGGGGAGATCAGCGCTTGGTTGGAGAAAGATAATAATGCATGGTTGATGTCGGGAGGAAATCACGGATGGGAAGAAGTACCGTATTGGTTAAAAGGATACGGCAACCTGGCTTATATATTAAAAGATCCTGCCATGATTGAAGAAACAAAGGTCTGGATTGAAGGCGCTTTTAAAAGCCGGCAACCGGACGGATACTTCGGTCCGTTGAATATGCGGAACGGTAAACGGGAATTGTGGGCCAATATGATCATGTTATGGTGCTTGCAATCGTATTACGAATATTCTCAAGATCAGCGAGTAATTGATTTGATGAGCGGTTATTTCAAATGGCAGTTGACCGTTCCGGACGATCAATTTCTGGAAGATTATTGGGAAAACAGTCGGGGAGGAGATAATTTGTACAGTGTCTACTGGCTTTACAATATAACGGGAGAGGATTATTTGTTGGAACTGGCCGAGAAGATACACCGCAACACAGCTGATTGGACAAATGATTCGGCTCTTCCCAATTGGCATAATGTAAATATTGCTCAGTGTTTCCGTGAACCGGCTACCTACTATATGCTATCGGGAGACTCTTCTCATTTGAGAGCGACTTATCATGCCCACCGGTTGGTACGGCGGGTTTTCGGTCAAGTGCCGGGTGGAATGTTCGGGGCGGATGAAAATGCACGGTTGGCTTATATTGACCCGCGTCAGGGAACGGAAACGTGCGGATTTGTGGAACAAATGGCTTCCGATGAGTTATTGCTTCGCATGACAGGCGATCCGTTTTGGGCAGAACATTGCGAGAATGTAGCCTTTAATTCTTATCCGGCTGCCGTTATGCCGGATTTTAAAGCATTGAGGTATATTACATGTCCCAATCATGTAATCAGCGATTCGAAAGACCATCGTCCGGGAATAGACAACGGAGGACCGTTTTTGGCCATGAATCCTTTCAGCAGCCGGTGTTGCCAGCATAATCATGCACAGGGATGGCCGTATTATGCAGAGCATTTGATTCTTGCCACTCCCGATAACGGCTTGGCAGCAGCTATATACGGAGCTTGTACGGCAGAGATTAAAGTCGGCAAAAAAGGAACCCGTATTACATTGACGGAAGAAACGAATTATCCGTTTGAAGAAGATATCCGGTTTAAATTGAATGCTTCCGAGGAAGTGGAATTCCCGGTTTATTTGCGGATTCCTTCCTGGTGTGAAAGTGCTTCGTTAACAGTTAATAATGAATCTGTAAGTGTGAAGCCGGTGGCCGGGAAGTATATTAAGATTTCAAGAACGTGGAAAGATGAGGATGTGATTTTGTTGCATCTGCCAATGAATTTGAGTGTGGATGTCTGGCCGACCAATAAAAACAGTATAAGCGTGAATCACGGCCCGTTGACTTATTCATTGCTTATTAAAGAAGATTATAAAAAAGTGAGCAGCGTTGAGAGTGCCATCTGGGATTCCAAATGGCAAGCCGGAGCGGATGTGAATGCCTGGCCGTCTTATGAAATCTATCCCGGAGCGGATTGGAATTATGCACTTTGGACCGATAAATCCGATTTGACGAAATCGTTTGAAGTGGTGAGGAAAGAATGGCCGGCCGATGATTTTCCTTTTACGACGGAGAGCGTTCCCGTTTATCTGAAAGCGAAAGGCAAAAAAGTGCCTTCTTGGCAAGTGGATCGCTACGGACTTTGCGGCGTCTTACCCGATGAAGATTGCAAAAGAGAAGAATTATTGGAAGATATCACTTTAATTCCCATGGGAGCAGCACGTTTGAGGATTTCTGCTTTTCCTGCTGCCGAGTAATAAAATTAGAAACGAGGAGTTAGAAATTAGGAATATTGAGTGGGGAAGAGGAATGGTTTTTTTCTTCGTCCGCTTTAACGAAAAAAGAGGTCATCTTCCCGCATTTCCGACTGTGACATGCCGGGTCGATAACGGTAATTTGTTCCTTCACGCTTTTCGCAAGCTCGATTTATTGTTTACTTAAATAATTCAGAAAATGAAAAGATTATCCATATTAATTGTATTATTCGGTTTAATTACTGCTCTTCCCGGTTACGGACGAAGCGGAAGTTCGTTGGAAATAGTCAATCCCGTATTGCCGGGCGATCGCCCGGACCCTTCGGTCATTAAGATTGGGAATGAGTATTGGGCGACTGCAACTTCCAATGAATGGAGCCCGTTGTTTCCTATCTTCAAATCTCATAATTTAACGGATTGGGAATTGGTAAGCTATGTATTCCCTCAAGGCGCTCCTTCTTGGGCTTCTCATAATTTTTGGGCGCCCGAATTTTCGTATGATGAGAAACAAAAGAAAGTATATGTGTATTATACGGCGCGGGATAAGTCTTCCGGCAGATTGTCCTGTGCCGTGGCAGTAGCCGAAACTCCCATGGGACCTTTTAAAGATTTAGGTCCGTTAGTGGCTCAGGAAGCGGGCTCGATCGATGCTTTTGAAGCCCGGGACGAAAACGGGAAGTTGTATTTGTTATGGAAAGAAGACGGAAACAGCCGGGGGTTACCTACTCCGATGTGGGCGCAAGAGATAAGTGAAGACCGCAAAAAATTAATCGGAGAACCGCATGCATTGTTTCAGAACGACATTCCTTGGGAAGAAGGTTTGGTGGAAGGGATTTGTGTATTCAAAAAGAACGGTTATTTTTATGCGACTTATTCTGCTGCAAGTTGTTGTGATAAAAATTGTAATTATAAGACCGGAGTGGCCCGTTCCAAAACCTTATTGGGAAATTGGGAGAAATACGAACGTAATCCGATATTGGCAGATAATGCCGAATGGAGATGTCCGGGCCACGGAACCATAGTAGAGTATGGGGGAGAAGAATATTACCTTTATCATGCTTACAATAGAAAAGGTTCGGTGTATGTCGGAAGAGAAGGTATTTTGGAAAAAGTATATTGGACGGAAGACGGATGGCCTTATTTTAAGAATAATGCCGGTTACGAAAGAAAGAATGCTTCCTTGGATTTTACCGATACGTTTTCTGGGAAAAGCTTGGCTCCTATCTGGCAGTGGAGGGTAACTCAAAAAATAAAATATACTACAGGACAACGAGGATTGGTATTGAATGCTTCACGAGAGAATAAAGATTTGGGCAGTTTGTTGGTGCAGCCGATCAAGTCGTTGAACTTTGTATTGGCCGGAACGATTGATCTGTCTTTTACGGATGCTGCCGGCGGAATAGCGCTTATCGGAGGGGCCCATAACGGTTTTGGTGCTCCCTTAGCAGGAATGGGAATTTCGGCTTCAACAAATAAGATAGAAGTTTGGAAGACCGTGGACGGAAAAACCGAACTGTTGGCCTCTTCTCCTCATGAAATGAAAAAGGAGGTGATCGTTCGAATGAGCGTAAAAGACGGCTATTTGTTGACTTTTTCTTACGATAAGCCCGACGGAACTGCGGAAGTGTTGATAACCGATGCGGATGCATCTCCTTACGTGCCTTGGGGAATGGGATTTCGAATCGGATTGACGGCAAAAGGCGAAAATAAGCGGAAAGTTAACTTCAAAAAAGTAGAATTGAGAAATATTCCGGTGCCGGAGAAGAACGATTATGCTTATCGGGATGTTCCTTTCTCCCATGTTTCTTTTACTGATCGGTTTTGGTCCGGACGGATAAAAACGATAAAAGACGTAACGGTTCCTTTTGCTTTCCGGAAATGTGAGGAAACCGGCCGGGTAGATAATTTTGCTATTGCCGGCAGATTAAAAGAAGGACAATATAAATCACCGTATCCTTTTGATGATACGGATGTCTATAAAATCATGGAAGGGGCTGCTTATTTGTTGGCGGTCCAACCGGATAAAGAATTGGATGCTTATCTGGACAGCTTGATTTTCTTAATCGGAAAAGCGCAGGAGCCGGACGGTTATTTGTATACCAACAGGACCATCAGTAATCCGTTGCACCCGTGGGCCGGCAAAGTGAGATGGGAAGGCGAAAGAGACAATAGTCACGAACTGTATAACGCCGGGCATATGTATGAAGCTGCCGTTGCTCATTATGTAGCAACCGGGAAGCGGTCTTTTTTGGATATTGCTATTAAAAATGCCGATTTCTTATGTGATACTTTCGGACCGGAAGAAGGAAAGCTAACCATTGCTCCGGGACATCAAGAGGTAGAATTGGCATTGGTTAAATTGTACCGGGTGACGGGAAATGAACGGTATCCGGATCTTTCCCGCTTCTTTTTGGAAGCCCGAGGTCGTTATGATAAGTACGATAAAAACAGTACCGATCAGTTCCGGAACGGTTCTTATTGGCAAGATCATCTGCCGGTAATCCGTCAGGAAGAGGCGTTGGGGCATGCTGTAAGAGCGGGGTATATGTATTCGGCAATGGCGGATATAGCTGCCTTAAAGAAAGAAGATGCTTATTTGAATGCTGTGGATAAGCTGTGGAATAATGTGGTGAGTAAGAAAATGTATATTACAGGAGGAATCGGATCCACAAGACACGGTGAAGCATTCGGTAAGAATTATGAATTGCCCAACAGTACAGCTTATTGCGAGACCTGTGCGGCCATAGCCAATTGCATGTGGAACCATCGGATGTTTTTGCTGCATGGAGATTCCAAGTATGCGGATGTGCTGGAACGTTCCCTGTATAATGGTGTACTAAGCGGAATCGATTTGGGAGGCGATAAATTCTTTTATCCGAATGTGCTGACTTGTGATAAGGAAGGTTCCCGGAGGAGTGAATGGTTTGATTGTTCCTGTTGTCCTTCCAATCTGGCACGTTTTATACCGTCGGTACCGGGATATGTATATGCCACTTCAGACAAAGGAATATACGTTAATCTGTACGGATCGAATGAAGCTCGCATACCGTTGCGGAGCGGCAACCACGTAAAGATTAAGCAAGAAACGGATTACCCTTGGGAAGGTGCTGTAAAACTTTTGATTACTCCGGAAAAAACGGAAGCTTTTGATCTGTTGCTCCGTATACCGGGATGGGTCGATAATCGTCCGGTTCCGTCGGATTTGTATACTTATACTTCTCCTTCCGGAACAAAGCCTCGTATCTTGGTAAACGGAAAACCGATGGAGTACCGGCTGGAGAAGGGATATGCGA
>DAIQOU010000453.1:0-4190 GCA_036787725.1 Bacteroidales bacterium | reverse complement strand
ATTGTATAAATCGGGAGTGTGAAAATGACCGAAAAAAAAATACTTTTGTACCTTTGATTTTAATGATCGCCGAAAATAGATCCGAAAAAGGATCGGTGAATTTTATGAATAGAAATAACGAATAATGAACGGCTTTTTTGTTTCAACACAGGTATTAATACTTTTAATGACCGGTCAATATATGAATGCTCAAACGAAAATGCAGGAATACACCACCCATTTATACGATACAAACAGAGAAAGAATAATACCGATTGCTATCTATTCGCCACCAACGGAAAATGATAGCAAAGTAATCATTTTCAATCACGGATACGGGCAAAACAAAGGAGGAGATTATAAGTTGTACTCCCATATTACAAGAAAGCTGGCGGATGAAGGTTATTTTGTTATCAGTATTCAACATGAACTTCCCACAGACGACCTGTTGGCAATGGAAGGGAACCTCTATGAAAACAGACTTCCCAATTGGCAAAGGGGAGTACAAAATATTCTTTTTATCATAGACGAATTCAAGAAGATTAAACCGGGATTAAATTGGAACGCGCTTACCATAATGGGCCATTCCAACGGCGGAGATATGGCCATGTTATTTGCCAAGACTTATCCGGATACAATAGCTAAAGCTATCTCCTTAGACAATAGAAGAATGCCTCTCCCTCGCACCCAAAAGCCTCAAATATATTCGTTAAGGGGTTGTGATTATCCGGCAGATGAAGGAGTAATACCCTCCGAAGAAGAGCAAAAGAAATCAGGCATAAAAATCATTTATACAGAGAATATAAAACATTCCGAAATGGACGATAAGGCATCTCCGGAACAAAGTAAAACCATCAATGAATACATTTTACAATTTTTGGAAGAATAACCATTTAATATTTATACAATAAATAGACCTTTCCTTCAAATCCCGGTATGGTGCAAGCTTTACAGACACACTTTGCAACCCCATGCAATAAATTCGTTATCAATAATTTAATTATAAAAACGCAAGAATAACATCCATCGAAAAAAACCTGAAAGACCGTATTTTATCATTTATTGAACAGTATTTCTTAGAAAATATAAAAGGTTTATAATAAATTCGCACCTCAAATAAAAAGAACATGTTAACAATTTAATCCGGAAAAGCATGCAGCACTCACCGACTACCCTACCCAATAATAATCGCATAGAAATAGCAGATGTATTACGAGGTTTTGCCGTAATGGGAATTACCCTTATCCATTTTATCGAAAGGTTCAGCCTTAACAGTTTACCGGAAGAAACCCGGAGCTTTCTGATATTTACGGATAAAATAATCTGGGAAAGTATATTTTTTGCCTTTTCCGGTAAAGCCTACTGCATTTTCGCATTACTTTTCGGATTCAGCTTTTTTATTCAAGACAACTCACAAAAAGAAAAAGGGAACGATTTTCGCGGACGGTTTGCCTGGCGGTTGGTATTACTTTTTTTTATAGCCTGCATCAATTCGACGTTGTTTCCGGGAGAAATATTGGTACTCTATGCATTGGTTGGATATGTACTGATTGCAGTATGTCGTCTTTCTACCCGCACGGTAGGAATTATAGCAATTATTCTTTTACTGCAACCGTTGGAATGGGCGCAATTAATTTATGCACTCATCAACCCCGGATACATTATGAATGCTCAGTTCGACGCTCCCTACTGGGAAATGGTCAATACAGTTCAAAAAGAAGGTTCTTTCCTCGAAATGTGTAAAACGGCCATATGGACCGGCAATATTGCCAATATGGGCTGGATGATATTGCATGGACGGGTTACTCAAACTGCAGCTCTGTTTATGGTCGGCATGCTGATAGGACGCAGCAAACTGTTTCTCTATTCAGAAAAAAATATAAAATTGTGGATTAATGTCTTCATCCTATCCACCCTATGCTTTTTCCCGATTTATGGGTTGATGACTCTGCTTCCCGACTTTATAAGCCGCGAGGCAATCCTTGTACCTTCCACCCTTATACTTAAATCACTTTCAAATATTGCCATTACAGGAATACTGTTTGCAGGGGTAATACTTGTTTATTACCTGACAAAGTTTAAAGGTGTGCTTCATCAATTGGCTCCTTACGGACGTATGAGTTTGACAAATTACCTGTCGCAGTCTTTGATCGGAGGATTCTTGTTTTACAACTGGGGGTTGGGACTTTACCGGCACACCGGCATTACCGTATGTTTTCTGATGGGGATAGGCGTATTCCTTTTACAATTCTTCTTTTGTCGTTGGTGGCTTCGTTCACATCGCCAGGGTCCATTGGAATGGTTGTGGAAAAAGGCAACTTGGATTAAAATAGGGAAGGGGTAACTTTACGGATTACTTTAAGGCAACAACAGTTTCAAGAACCTGACGACTGTTTTCATCCAAATAATCCCCTTCGGGGGATTTTATTTTTATTTTGTACGTTTACTTTTAATTCTATCTGAAAGTAGGATACAAATAGAAGAAATATCTTATATAAATGAAGAGTCTAAGAGCATTTCCATGAAGTCTCAAGTAGTCATAACTAGAAAAACATTTATCAAGAAATTGATAAGGAAATGAAGAAAAATTAGTAAATGGATTAGACTAAGTTAATCTTATAGTCGTGAATAATTATCTATTTTTGCATAGATAGTTGAAAAAACAAGAATAACTATATTTACTCTCAATTATATATGTGATATGGAAAAACTTGAACAATTGAGAACAGATATACATTCCTTATCGCCAGTCTGGAAAAAGCATTATATGATATGATTACAATTACTCCCCGACTTAAACTGCAGCCGGTAAAAGCTTTAATTACATATCTTGAAGATGACTTACGCTTTGACATTTCCGGTTTAGACAATATGGATGCCGGTCTTATCAAAGAATGTATAGAAACCGGAAAGAAAAAAGAAACATTCAAATTACTGTTGAAATTAATACAACATGAATATATTTGAAGAAATGCTCGAAAGACATGAGATAAAAACCGGCGAGCAGAGAAGGAATGCGACACATGAAGTAATGCAAGAGACAACACTTGCGGGATTATATGGTGTTGGTTTTGATAAAGCTGCTTTTTATGGTGTTAAGTTCAGGACCGAAAAAAGATATAAAAATCAAAATAGAAGTTGATATCGCTCCTCCCCTCGGATTCTCTACCGAACAGAAATTATCTCTAATGCCATTTTCATTTATGACACGATGTTTTGTTTTGCCGGATCTATATGCCGGAAAAATGCATGCTTTACTGTTTCGCAACCCGAAAACCCATGTGAAAGGTTGTGATTGGTACTGTTGCAAAAATCAAAGAGAGACTAGCAACTACAAATATTGAAATGGTGAAACGAGATGTTTTACCTTTTATTCAAAATCCGAAAGATTTAGATATTTGGTCGAATGATTATTTTATTCAATTAGCTGATAGAATAAGATATCAATAATAGATGAAATGAATAGGCTAGTTATATATATTCTAAGAGTTTTAAAAAAAGAAGAGGGTGTATCACAATGTGATTTCACCCTCTCTTTATTCGGATACCTATCTGAGAACAAATCCGAATATTCAATTCTCAGAGATTTAATTCCTATTTTGGGACATCCTCTTCTTTATAAATTTTGAGTTATCTTTTACTCTCTCATAGTTCTCCTTAGCAAAGCTAAACTAATTATTGCCGTAAATAACTCCGCAAACCCAACCGTCATCCAGATACCATTTGTTCCCAATATACGTGGTAATACCGTAATACCGATAACAATAAAAATCAACCCCCTGAAAGAAGAAATGATCAACGACCATTTAGCCTTGTCAAGAGCAGTAAAGAAACTCGCACTGGAAATATTAAAACCGTTCAGTAGAAAAGCAAATCCCATTATCCGTGAGCCATTAATAGCCATATCGATAACATCTTGCGAAGAATTATCTAAAAATATAGAGATGGCGTATTCTCCCAAGCTCCATAGGAAAACAAGAAAAACGACTCCGATTATAAAATTAGTTCGGAGTACGACCTTTAGCGACTGCCGGACACGCTGCCACAAATTAGCTCCATGATTAAAGCTGATAACCGGAATTGCACCGTCGGATATACCCAAGAGAATACTTGTTCCGATAAAAATAATATAGTTGGTAACTGCAAAAGCAGCCACACCTTCTTTTCCGGCATACTTTAAGAAAGTCAGGTTAAAAAGCACAACAGTAACG
>DAIQOU010000452.1:0-4199 GCA_036787725.1 Bacteroidales bacterium | reverse complement strand
TATTGAGGAGAGAGAGTTGTTTTCGTAAAGAAGGCAACTCTCTCTCTTTTTTTGTATAGGGGGGGAACATGGCAGATAGTAC
The DNA here is from genome assembly GCA_036787725.1 of Bacteroidales bacterium. Classification (GTDB taxonomy): domain Bacteria; phylum Bacteroidota; class Bacteroidia; order Bacteroidales; family Azobacteroidaceae; genus DAIQOU01. Next base: position 4,117 of record DAIQOU010000452.1, on the reverse strand, counting down.
TTCGGAAAACCTTCTATCCCGAAATAAGAAAGAGAAAATATGCCGATCTTAGCGGAATGATTTTAAGATAAAGTCAATGAAGTAAGGAGAGGATAACTTGTTTTTCTTGTTTTTCATGCCTATTTTTGTCAGATTATTTGATAAATATGAAAAATTTAATCTTAAAATGAATTCAAATGAAAAAAAGTTTTTTTCTAATCACATTATTGGCTGTTGTTTTATCTGCATGTGGAGATAAGAAAAAGAAAGAAGACTCGGATAATACTGTTTCTGTTACGGCATCAGACTTGAAATTCGCTGATTTTTCAGGGAATGCAGATAACAAAAAGAATGAGTTGTATGTGTTGAAAAATGCAAAAGGGGTAGAAGTTACGATAATCAATTTTGGAGCGAGAATAGTCTCTGTTTTGGTTCCGGATAAAAATGGAGAAATGAGAGATGTTGTTTTAGGATTTGATAATTTTAATGACTATACTACTCATAGAACTGATTTTGGTGCAACAATTGGTCGGTATGCCAATCGCATTGCCGGAGGTAAATTCACATTGCCTAACCGTGCCGGTTATACCTTAAATTTGAATGACGGAAATAATTCCTTACATGGAGGAGCCAGGGGATTTCAATATCAGATGTTTGATATTGTACAACTTGATTCTCAATCCGTAGAATGTTCTTATTTGTCAAAAGATGGAGAAGGCGGTTATCCCGGCAATTTGCAGGTGACCGTAACTTATAAACTTACAGATGATAATGCAATTGATATTTCTTATAAAGCTACTACAGACCAATTAACGGTGATTAATTTAACAAATCATTCTTATTTTAATTTATCGGGAGATCCAAATAATACGATTTTGGATCATGTAATGTTCTTGGATTGCGATAAATATACTCCCACTAATAGTGAACTTATACCCACGGGAGAGATTGCCTCTTTGTTAAAAACGCCGTTAGATTTTACAGAACCCACTCCAATTGGAAGCCGTATTGATGACACAACCTTTACTGCTCTTAAATACGGAAATGGCTATGATCATAATTATATTTTGAATAAACCGGGTGATATTACGAATGTTGTTGCCAAGGTTTTTTGTCCTACAACAGGAATTTCCTTGGAAGTGTATACTGATGAACCGGGAATTCAGTTGTATACCGGAAATTTCTTAGATGGAACAGTGAAAGGGAAAAAAGGGATTGCTTATAATAAGAGAACTGCATTTTGCCTGGAAACACAACATTTTCCGGATTCTCCCAACCATCCGGAATTTCCAAGTACATTTTTAAGTCCTGACAGTACATATACCGGTAAGTGTATTTATAAATTTGGAATTCAAAACTAAAGGAATAATAGAATTTACGAATAAGCCTGTTTTCATTCAGATTACAGGCTTATTTTTTTTAGCAGATTTAACTCGCTTTTTGATAAAAAAAGAGGGTGTTTGGTACAATATATTAATTTTTATTTTATAACTTTGTGTTGTTTAGCATTGTTTTATAACATTCGGTCGGATTTAAATGGATAAAAAGAATCAGGAGGTAGATTTGTCTAGCAGTTTAACTGATGTGTGGAGATTGCTCAATGATAAAGAGCGTGCTATTTTAAGGAAGCATGCATCCATTCACTATTTTAAGAAAAATCAGCATATATATTGTGAAGGAGACGAACCTGAAGACATGATGTGTTTGTTGAAAGGGAGAGTAAAAATACATAAAGAAGGTGTTGGGGGCAGGAGCCAGATTATAAGAATTATAAGGCCGGTACAATATTTTGCTTATCGAGCTTATTTTGCACGAGAAAAATATTTAACAGGGGCTTCTGCATTTGAACCTTCTACTGTATGCTTGATCCCTATGCATGTAGTGGAAGATTTGATTTGTAATAACAGTCAACTTTCTTTTTTCTTTATTCGACAATTATCCATTGATTTAGGTATTGCTGATGAACGAACGGTAAATCTTACACAAAAACATATTCGAGGGCGTTTAGCCGAGTCATTGGTTTTTTTGATAGATAGTTATGGTTTAGAAGAAGATGCTACTATTAATATTTATTTAGCACGAGAAGATTTGGCCAATCTTTCCAACATGACTACATCGAATGCCATTCGTACTTTATCTACTTTTGTGGCAGAAAAAGTTATAGCATTGGATGGACGTAAAATAAAAGTGATTGATGAAGATAAATTAAGAAAAATCAGCAAGTTGGGTTGATGGTAAACGTGTTTTTTTAACCTTGTTATATATTTCCCTACAGCCGGCAAATTATTTTTGTCGGCTGTTTTTGTTTTGATATTCTTAAAAAGAATATTCCGTTGAGGTGGAAAAAATAACCCCAACATTTTTTGCTTCGGAATATATATTGTTAGCTGTCGGATTGTCCGGTTGAATCCACGACATACAATCGGTAAGAATAACCGTTTTTTTTGCTATTTCGGGAGCGTAAAGAAGTATATCTTTTAAGGAATTGGCCACACAGTAATCACCGGCTTCTCCTATAATAATGATTTGATCGAAAGTCATCAGCTTTCTTAATAGATTGGTATTTAATTGAGTTTCTTTACAGTCCTCAAATTCTACCGCTGCTTTGAATATGCTGTAATGTTCTGTCGCTTGATGAATACCTTTAAGAAGTATTTCATAGGATTTTCCTTCCTGTATGCACCATGCATATATAGAATCAAGTAATATTTCATTAATGGCCCATCCTTTGCTTCCTAAAATACAATGAGGCGGCCAGATGGTACAAACCTCCTTTTTCTTTTCCAGCTCCTTTAAATAATCTACGGCTTTATTTTGATTGTATTGAGGAATCCATTTCCCTTCTTCTACCTCTTGGGCTGAAATTATTGTAAAAAGATCCGGGAAATTTCCCGCTTGATTTTTCCAATAAACAGGGCTCGCAATGTGTATAGGTTGATGTGAATCTGCAGTAAGAATAATGTGATCTATTTGAGAACTGTTTCTTTGAATGAAAGTGGACATTCGTTCTACATCTTTATTTGAGTCTTTTACATACAACGAGCCTTCCGGTACAGTAAAATCATTCTGAATATCGATTCCTAATATAACTGTTTTTGTTTTCATAAGTAGGGTGATTTTTTATGATGATTTCAAAGATACGAATGATCTTTTATTTTTTTAGGATTAATGTGTAAATGTTTTTATTTGTCTAATGTTTTGATAAAATAATGTTTAATTGTTCGATTCATGAATAAAATGATCTTTTTATATCGAAATATGTTTCTTTTTTGCAAATAATATTGATTTTCTTTGTTGTTTTGTTTGATTTGTTTTACATTTGCGCAATGATTGATCAAAAAGATGTTAAAATTCACGTGAAGATTGCATAAAGATATTCTATTTGATTTATTTATTTCTAAACGTTGTATTATGAAAAAGATTGTTTTAGGTATTCTCTTAATGAGTATTTGTTTTGCAAAGATGGGAGCACAACCCGGGCCGGAAGTAGAATTGAGTGCAGATATGGTCAGTTCTTATGTATGGAGAGGTTTTAAACAGGCGGGAGCGAGTGTTCAACCCGGACTTTCGGTGGGATATAGGGGCTTTTCATTGGGAGCATGGGGGTCCATGGATATTTCAAGCAGCGGATCAAAGGAGGTTGACTTTTCGTTAGCTTATGAAACAGGCAGAGTAAGATTTTCTTTAACCGATTACTGGTGGGACGGTGAAGGGGCGTTACGTTATTTTAGTTGGCCCGATAAAGAAAAAAGTGCCGGACATTATTTGGAAGCCGGTCTGAACTATACGTTATCCCCTTCTTTTCCTTTGTCTGCTTCGTGGAATACGTTTGTGTTGGGTAAAGGAAATAAAAAAGAAAATGGTGACAATTCGTTTTCCACTTATATCGAATTAGCTTATCCTTTTTCTTTACAAGGAGTGGATATGGGTGTTTCTGCCGGATTTATACCTTGGGAAAGCGTGGTGTATGATATGGACGGATTTAACTTCTCGTCTATACAATTAAGTGCAACTAAAGAAATTAAGATTACCGAATCCTTTTCTTTACCGGTGTTTGGAAATGTTGTATTCAATCCCAATAGGGAAGATGTGCATTTTATTTTTGGTATTTCGTTGCCATAAATAATAATAAATTATA
>DAIQOU010000451.1:0-4213 GCA_036787725.1 Bacteroidales bacterium | reverse complement strand
AAAAACACTAAAAATGAAGAAAGTATTCTATCTTTTAATGACAGCATTTGTGTGTACATTCACAAGTTCTTATGCAGCCGGTTTGCCGGATGCAAAAAAGTATAAGTTAAAAACCCGGATCGATAGTGTAAGTTATGCAATCGGCATGACCAACGGGTACGGGTTCAAACAAAATTTATCTACCATGCCGGGTGACCCGTGCAATGTGGAAGCTTTGTTGATTGGGTTTGTAACAGCTATGCAGGGAGATTCGTTGTTGCTTAAAATGACTCAGGACGATGCCCATGCTTATATTCAACAATATTTCACGGCTGTAGAGGGCCGGGTCAAAGAGAAAAATAAAGAAGAAGGAGAAAGTTTTCTTGCAGAAAATAAAACAAAAGAAGGAGTGGAAACTACCGAAAGCGGTCTTCAGTATAAAGTAATGACGGAAGGAGACGGACCGAAACCTACTCCGGATTCGAAAGTAAAAGTACATTATAAAGGTACCTTATTGGACGGAACCGTTTTTGACAGTTCTTACGATAGGGGAGAACCCATCACTTTTGGGGTAACGCAAGTGATTCCCGGATGGACCGAAGGATTGCAGTTGATGTCGGTCGGTTCTAAATACATGTTTTGGATACCACCCGGTCTGGCTTACGGAGAACAAGGAAATCGCAGTATTCCGGCTAATTCGACCTTGATCTTTGAGGTGGAATTATTGGAAATTCCCGAATAAAGCGCACACGAAGGCTCGAAGGAAGGAAAGAGCGAAGGGAAAAAGGGAGGATAAGATCAATTGATAATCTTATCCTCCTTTTGTTTTGCAGGCCTTGGAGTATATTATTTTTATTTAACTAAGTAAATTAGTTCGAAAACTAATATTATTAGTTAATTTGTGCCAACATAAAATCAATTATCATGAAACACTATTTTCTTTTGGTACTGATGTACCTTCTTTTAGGATTGTCTGCTGTCGGACAACAGTCTCCCCGGGGAATTACAGAACTTCCGATCACTTTTCATGAGGGAACCGGTGCTTTTTGGATGCCGTTGGCCGGTTTGGGTTACGATCGCACCGAAGATTCGAATAATCCTTGGTTAAAAACGTATGAAGAAGTAAAGGGAATACCCGAAGAGTGGACAGAGGTAAAAAAAGGACATATCACTTTGGATATGCATCAATTTGTTTATCAACATTATCATGCAGGAAACATTGCTCCCGAGTTTTACGAGCAATTGCAAAGCTCTTGGAATTGGACTCCGGATACGACTGTTTTATCCAAAAAACCGTTGAAATGTTCGGTAGTTGTTGTAAGAGGGATAGATAAAGAAGGTAAGGAAATACTAGTGGTCGATCGGAATAATAATGGAGATGTAAGTGATGATATTCCTTTTTATCCTCTGAAGAAAGAGGAAAAAACGGATGAAGCACAAATCATGCAACATGCCGTTTATATCTCCTATGAACAATTCCGGAATGATAAAGCAGTTCCCCGGGAAGTTCCTTTGGTTATTGCAGATGTAGAACATCCGGAAATATTGTTTTATGCTTTTCCGGTCTATGGCAGTGCAACATTGGAAGACCGGGAACTCCGGATCAATTTAGGTTTCACCAACATGACCTACGATGCTCCCGGTATTTATTTGTGGGAAGACGGTAAATTGAAAGAAGGGGAAAAAATACCTCGAGATGCTATGGTCGGGAAAGAAGAATACATTCAAGTGAATGATAAACTTTACAAGAACGGGGGGATTAATAAAAACAAAGAAGTGTTGTTACTCGAAGAAGTGGACAAGCCTAAAACGGAATTATACTCCACTCAAACCGGTTTCCGGGCTTTGCCGTTTGAAGGAGAACGGTTTGATACGAAAGAATCCCTGTCTTTGGAACAACAGAAAGGAAAATACGTTTATCTGGATTTTTGGGCGATTTGGTGCGGACCTTGTTTGCAGGAACTACCCGGTATGAAAACATTGTATGAGGAACTGGACAAATCGAAAATCGAATTTATCGGAGTAGCGGGGCACAGTCCGGCTGAAGGCTTGCAACAAGTGATGGAAAAGAGTGAGATTACCTGGCCTCAACTTTCATCGGACGAAATTGTGAAATTATATAATGTAAACGGCTTTCCTACCACTTTCTTGATCGACCCGGAGGGGATGATTATTGCAAAAGATTTACGTACCGAAGAGTTAAAGAGTAAGTTAAAAGAATTGGGAATTTATGAGTGAGAGGTGAGAAAACGCGAAGGATAAAGGCGTGAAAGCACGAAAGGTAAAAGCGCGAAGGGAAGGAAAAGGACTTAGTTGTCTCATTCTTCCTTTCGCGCTTTCTTCCTTTCGCGCTCCTTATCTTACTTTATTTTTCCATCCGGAACTTCCCCGGATAATCAGAACTCCTTTTGCCAAATGCGAAAGTGGAATCGTTAGTTCTCCTTCCGGTTTATCGGCCGTATACAATAAAGCTCCGTTCGTTGAATAAATAGTGATCCTTTCCGCAACCGGGCCGGAAATGTGTAATTGATCGTTAAGAATAAATATTCTTACCGGTTGATCGGTAATCAGATCAATGTTTGTTTGGTCTTGCAGAATTTCAAAGGGCAGTTCGTCTTCATATCCCGCAGTTCCGCTAACGGTTATCCATTCGCCTTCCGTTGGTTTCACGGCTGCTCGTATTTTATAATTTCCGGGAACTGCACTTAGGACATTGCAGTTAATCCGGAAGGGATCTGTATAACGATATCCCGATTCCAGTGTCAACGGAGTATTATTAAAAATGCCGATTGTTTCTTTCATTATACCTCTTTCATCGAGTAAAACAATCCCGAAATATCCGTCGAAATCACCTTCACCGGTATTTCTGAAATGAGCCGTTACCGTAAAATCTTCTCCTTGTTTGATTGCAGACACTGAGGATGTAAGATGAGTTTTATCGACTAATCTTATTTCAAATAAGTCGGGTGCATTTCCTACTTTAAGTGATAATTCATCGGTATAGCCTACTTCACCTCCGACTGCCATCCAACTGCCTCCAACCGGTTTTACGGCTGCTCGTATTTTATAATTTCCGTCCGATGCGCTTTGAACCTTACAGGAAATATTAAATTTATTCTCATAATAGTATCCCGCCTCCAATGTCCAAGAAGCGGTATTAAAGATACCGACAGTTTCCACAATTCTTCCGTTATTATCCAGTAAAACGACTCCGTAACTTCCCGTAAAGTCAACCAATCCGGCATTGCAGAAGTTTGCGGATACCGTAAACGTCTCTCCGCGTTTCACGTTCGATTTGGAGGATGTGAGCTCGGTTCCCGATCTTAACTTCATTTCATATTTCGGACTTCCTCCTTCATTGGGTTTAATTCCGATGAGTATTGTATTGTTTCGGTTGAACTCGATTCCGTTGATATTAAAATATCCGTTCATGTATCCTTCCCATCCCCAGTTGAAACTGAAAAGTCCGTACAGGTCATATCCGTCGCAAATAAATGCATGGCCGCCCCTATTTCCGGAACCGCTGTAATAAACCGGCCTTCCGGCATCAAATTCAGCTTTAAGCATTCCGGTCCATTCATTATCGGAGTAGTGACTCTTACTTTTTATCTGCATTCCGGCATCGTAATTAAAATGTTCGATCATTGCCAATGCTGCATCATCGATATAAGCCCCGCTTTCCTCTCCGTAATCCATTTGGACAGCAGCTCCGCAATGATACATGATGGTAGCCACTGCATTTTTTTCTGCTTGAGAAGAATTCGTTGTGTAGACATTTGTCATGTTACTCCAGTTATATTGAACAACGGAAAGGTCGATTGCAGGAATCGAAATTTTATTGGTTTCGGTAGTATATGCTTCTGTTTTCCCTTTCCCTCGTTGCGGATATCTGTGATATTTCATCAGTTGGGCCATTACGGTTGCAACACATCCGGTTACGGATTTTACTCCGGACCGGTATGGCGGACATAAGTTATTATAGGGTTCATCTTGGCCCCATTTTGTTTGAATAAGTCCGGATACAGCCTTAGTAGAATGAGTTTCCGGACCGGTTCCCGATAAATAGGACTTCCACGCATCTTTCGTTCGGTCGGAAGGAGATAATTTATTTTCGATGGCGTGGCGAATTCCGGATTGAATTCCTTCCATCCAAGAAACAAAATTTGCCGGTAAATGCTTTTTATCATAAGCGCCTGTATCCGAATATCCGATAACCGGGTAAATAATATCGTCT
>DAIQOU010000450.1:0-4219 GCA_036787725.1 Bacteroidales bacterium | reverse complement strand
TTTCAAAGGAGTATGCAAATACTGTACAAAAACAGACCGGAAATATTTTTTTTTCGATCTTATCCCATGTATCTCTGTTTGCTTCGATTGTATATGGATTATCATGGGTTTTAAGCGTAGCGGCATTCAATACATAATGAGTACAATTGTCCGGAGTGGTGACGCTTGCCATCCAATAAAAAATATTCGTCATGATAACCACTGAATTTTTGCGGATGTCTATATCGGGAATATCCAATCGAGAGAGTTGGTATCCTCCTTCTGCGCTTATTGTATAAATCGCTCCTTCTTCACTTACTACAAAACCGTAAATACTTTTGTCTGGCACTTCCACTACATTTACGTAAGCAATACTTGTTTGTTGTCCGATGTTTGTATTTTTCACATACGGTCGTCCGTTGACCATTTTCAAGTGAAAAAGTTGATTCCGGCTATCCAAGATAAAATACCCTTCGTCATAGGGTCGTTTAACCGTAAGGTTTCCCCATGCCTCTTTTGCCGGAAAAGTAAATCCGGCTTTATGAAAAGCTTGCATAAATATTTCACTCTTCTCTTCGTTTACCCGGTTATCCGAAATACGTATAAATTCAATCTTCTCTTTCATCCGAAAAACATCTTCCGGAGATTCTAGGCTTGCGCGGCCCGACATGGCTTCAAAAAGGGAATATAAACCCAATTCCGGTGTACGGATATCTTTAGGGTTATATCTCCAAGTAAATGATTTTTGTCGTAATACCCTGGGTTCCAATGCTACCCCCATTAAAGAATCGGGCATATTGCCTACCATCATCAATTGACGGTAGCTGAACAAAGGAGTAATGGAATCATACTGTTCGCGGGTATATTTATTTCCCGAAGCATCCAAGAATTCGGGTGTTTTTCCGGAGGCTTTTCGTATCGCAAAATCTTGCAGTATGGAACTGTAATATACAAAAGGATAGCGTGGAGCGGAAGAAGTTCCCAGTTTCACCAATCCGGGAATTGCCCATGATAACACTATTGATGTAATGAATATCAGGATGCAGAAATATATGTTTTTGTATTTCATACGTTATTATTTATTTTTATTTATGGTTGTATGGAACCCTCATTCTCTATCGGATACCGGTTTGCAGGCAGATTTCCTATTGTTTTACTGTTTAGGATTGGACTCCGTCTTTAAAACGGGTTAAAGAACGGAACGAAAAAGAGATACTCATCAGGAGCAATACCATCAGCCAAGGCAGAAGAGGAGAATATCCTCCCGGAATACTATCCAAATAATATAAAGAAATGAATAATAAGGCGATGACCAGATTGAATATACGCTGTTTCCATACCGGTTCGATGCAAATCCATGCCGTTAACAAATAACCGGCCAACCCGCCCCATAACTGAGGTTGTAATACAGAAAGGTTCCAACCAATAATTTCTTTACAAAAATAAAAACTCAATCCGATGCCTGTTGTTATATAAGTGATTAGGAAAATACCGCTTAAAGACAGTATGCCGAAAAGCAGCATGGTAAGCCATATCTTGGATTCCGGTAAAGGCAGGTGAAGCGTCAATTTTAATCTTTTGTTAATCATTTCCGGAATAAATTGGACCATTCCAATCAATATTCCTGCAATCAGCGGAATATATTTCAGGTACTCTACAAATACGACTCCTTTTTGCAGAATCATCTCCCACACTTGTTTATCGCCGGAAACACGAAAACTCCGGGAGATATTCATAAACGAATAAACCATGACTCCGGCAAACAGTATCACAATAATCAACAGTACCCGGCGGGATTTGGTCCATTCTTTATAAAGTAATGATTGTATCATCTTCTTAATTTTGTTAGGATTAATTAATATTTTCCGGTCAGTCCGATAAATGCATCTTCCAAGGACAAGGTTTCTTCCTTCAGAGAGAGAACGGATATTCCTTTTTCTTTGAACAGTTGTTCTACCCTTTCTTTTTCAAGAAAAGAGTAAGTCTCCCATTCGGAACCGATCTGTTCCGTATTCCACAATTCCGGTATTGTTTCGGGTATTTCATTCGTTTCGGTTTTGAATCGAAACCTTCGGAACCGGTTTAATATGTATTCCGTTGGCTTGTGTAACAGAATACGGCCGTAATCCAATATAATACAATCATCTATCAACATTTCCATATCCTGAATTATATGAGAAGTAAGAAAGATGGTTTTATTTTGGGCGGAAGCATATTCTTTCAAGTATTCGACAAAAAGACGGCGGTATCCCGGGTCGAGTCCCATGGAAAAATCATCCAGTATCATTAATTCGGGGTCTTGAGCAAACAATAATCCCAAAGCTACTTGCGAGCGTTGTCCGCAAGACATGGTACTGATTTTTTGCTTTTCGCTTATCTTCAATTTTTTCATTAATTCGAAATAAGCTTCTTTTTTCCAATGCGGAAAAAAGCGACTGTAGAATTTTTCTATTTGTATGACGTTGAAATAAGTATGTTGTACATGCCCTTCCAACAGCAGCCCGATACGAGCTTTTGTTTTTGGAGAAATATTTTCCATCGATTCTCCGAAGAGGCGGCATATGCCGGATCGGGGTTTGAGGTATCCGTTCAGGATATTGATGATGGTTGTTTTCCCGGTACCATTTTTTCCCAGCAGACCGAGGATTTTTCCCCGGTTCACCTCAAAATTAAGATTTTCATAAATTAACCGATTTCCGTAATAATGTGTAATATTTTCGCATTGAATGATCGTATCCATATTCAGTTCAGTTGATGTTTTTTATCTTCAATAGTTGATTCCGATGGCAATGTTCATAAACAGTCTGTTGTTGCTTCCGCTAAAGAGACAATGTCCGTTAGCTGAAGCATACCATTGCATGTTGTTTTTTAATCTGTGTTGATAAATGAATGTTGCATTTACTCCGGTCCAATCGGCTTCCAATAATTCAATATCAGGACGGACAGACAGATCGAATATCCGATTACCTTGAGGAGTTTGATCAGTAGAAGAGGAGAGAAGCGGGCTGTAGGAAACACTTAATTTCGGGACAATGGAGGAGGTCTTATTTAAGTTGAATTCGCCACCTATTTCTGCCAAGGAAGTCAATCGGGTAAATTTCATTTCATACGCCGGAGTTACATATTGTTCTTCCAATAAATTATATCCCGCATGTGCCAATACCCAAAGCATCTTATTCGTATAAAATCGTTCCAATCCTCCGGAAAGACCGATTTCGGCTTTTTTGGAGGTATACAATTTATCGGATGACAAGAGAATATACTGTCCGAATACCTCATTTATTTTTTCATAATAATAAGTACGTTCTATTCCTTTTCCCGATGTATAATCTCCGGTTAATTTGATGAAAGTTCGTTTAGAAAGCGACTTTTGTTGCCAACCCAACTCACTTTCGATACAGTAGGTTTTGTAAGTAAAAGGCGTTCGGTTATCGGACTCGGAAGAGAATTCCGAATCAATAAATCGATAATTAAACCGGATGTTTCCCAGTAGTCCTGTTCCGTTTTGGGGAAGGAGAAATAGGGCGGCTCCGTATTGCTGTCCGGTGTATCGCCAAGAAAAACTCGAATTGTAATCCGACAATTTGGGAGCATCCAACCCAAATCCTTTCAAAACAAAAAAAGCATATTTATTTTTATCGGCCAAGACCGTAGTTTCTGTTTTTTCGTGGTATTTTCCGGCCTCTACGGAAATACCTATTTGATAATCGGTAAACAAATCATATCCTATGCTCAATTGAGCAGTGAGATTGGCGGCTGTTGCTTTCGGACGAGGATCCGTTTTGCGATAGCTTTGGCCGGCAGTATATCCTACCATTCCTCCGAAAGACCACTTCCGATGTCGGACAGCCAGTCCGCCGGATAAGGTATACTCTTCTCCCCGGACGTTTCCGCCTATGGAGTCAGCAATTATATAAGGACCTAACGCGGAGGCATCATACACATTGGACCATTGTACATTTTGTTTTCTGAAATTACGATACCGGACTTCTCCCCAAAAAATCCGGTCCTTTTGTACGGTTAGTCCTTCTGCGGACAACCGGTATTCATTTGCAGTTTCGCCTTCCCGAAGGAAATGCAGTTTCTTTTGATCCGCATAACTGTAAGCAGCTTCCAGCTTTCCGTGCTTAAAAGCATCCGGACGATAGAAAGCGCTTGAAGCATTATTGTATATACGGTTGAAAAAATATTGTCCGGGTAGATTCATAGAAGGAACAGTATCATTCCCGGCATTTAAAAA
>DAIQOU010000449.1:0-4228 GCA_036787725.1 Bacteroidales bacterium | reverse complement strand
TATTAAAATAAAATAAATATAGATGGGGATGATATGTCTTTTTTTACTCATATAATCAACGAATTTTGCCGAAAAGTAGTAAAAAAAAGATAAATATCTGTACTTTTGCCGAAATTTTACTTTTTAATAAACGAACTTATGCAAGATAGAAGGGTAAGAGTACGCTTTGCTCCCAGTCCGACCGGACCTCTGCACATCGGCGGCGTCAGAACCGCTTTATATAATTATCTCTTTGCAAAGAAACACAACGGAGATTTTATCCTTCGCATTGAAGATACGGACTCTCAACGTTTTGTAAAAGGAGCAGAAGAATATATTATAGAATCTTTCCAATGGCTGGGTATCGAGTTCGATGAAGGAGTTCATTTGGAAAAGGGAGAATACGGCCCCTATCGCCAATCGGAAAGAAAATCCATTTATAAAGAATATGCCGATTTTTTATTAAATAAAGGATTGGCCTACATTGCTTTTGACACCCCGGAACAATTAAGTGCCAAAAGAGAAGAAATCGCTAATTTCCAATACGATGCTTCTACTCGTATGTCAATGAATAATTCATTGGTGTTGAGTAAAGAAGAAACAGAAAAACGAATTGCTTCCGGAGAACAATATGTAATTCGGATTAAAATAGAACCGAATAAAGAAGTTGTCGTCCAAGATCTCATACGCGGAAAAGTAGTGATCAACTCTTCCGTATTGGATGACAAAGTACTCTATAAATCGGCAGATGAATTACCCACCTATCACTTGGCTAATATTGCAGACGATCACCTGATGAAAATCTCTCACGTGATTCGAGGCGAAGAATGGTTGCCATCCGCTCCACTTCACGTACTGCTATATCAATATCTAGGATGGGAAGATACGATGCCGCAATTCGCACACCTTCCCCTTTTACTTAAGCCGGAAGGAAACGGCAAATTAAGTAAACGAGACGGAGACCGGTTAGGATTCCCTGTTTTTCCGATTGAATGGAAAAATCCCGGTGGCGAAACCTATTCCGGATACCGGGAAGAAGGGTATTTGCCCGAAGCGGTAATTAACTTTCTGGCACTGTTGGGATGGAATCCCGGAAATGACCGGGAAATCTTTTCCATGCAAGAATTAATATCGCTGTTCTCGTTGGAGAAATGCAGCAAAAGCGGTGCCAAATTCGATTTCAAGAAAGGAATTTGGTTTAATCACGAATATATTCAATCAAAATCCAACGAAGAAATAACCGCTTTATTCCTTCCTTTTCTAAAAGAAAAAGGAATAGATACTTCTTCCGGGAAAGCAGAAAAGATAGTGAGCCTGGTCAAAGAGCGTGTAAATTTCATAAAAGAACTGTGGGATCAATCCTCTTTCTTTTTTATCTCCCCCACAACATACGATGAAAAAACGGTAAAAAAACGTTGGAAAGAAGATTCAGGCATTCGGTTAACCGAATTGGCCGGCATATTGCTTTCTATTGATGACTTTTCGGCCGAACATACGGAGTCTGTCGTAAAAACATGGATAGAAGAAAATCACTACCATTTGGGAAATATTATGAATGCTTTCCGGCTGGCTTTGGTAGGAGAACCGAAAGGTCCTCATATCTTTGATATCATCGAAATATTAGGGAAAGAAGAAACTGTTTCCCGAATAGAAAAAGCAGTCAATATATTGGGATAAACCTTACAGGAACATGTATAATATTGCAATTGCATTATACGCCTTGGCGGTCAAATTAATTTCTCCTTTTCACCGCAAGGCGCAATTAATGTTGAACGGACAAAAACAAACCTTTGATATTCTTCGTCAACAAATAGAACCGGAGGCTCGTTACATTTGGTTTCATGCTGCTTCCTTGGGAGAATTTGAACAAGGGCGCCCCATGATTGAAAAAATCAAACAAGAATATCCCGATTATAAAATTCTGCTTACTTTTTTTTCTCCATCCGGTTATGAGGTTCGAAAAAACTATCCCGGAGCGGATGTAATATGTTATCTGCCCTTTGACCGGCCTAAAGAAGTAAATCGATTCCTGGATCGGGCAAATCCGAGTATAGCCATTTTCATTAAGTATGAATTTTGGATGAATTATTTGCTTCAATTAAAAAAGCGTTGCATTCCCACTTATATCATATCAGCCATCTTCCGTCCCAACCAACTCTTTTTTCGTTCTTACGCAAACGGCTACAAGGAAGTATTAAATACATTCGATTATTTTTTTGTTCAGGACGAAACTTCCGGAAAATTATTAAAAGAACATGGCAAGAATAATTTCTCCGTCTACGGAGACACCCGTTTTGATCGGGTAATGGATATATACGGACAAACAAAGCCTCTTCCTTTATTGGATTCCTTTACTGCCGATATACGACAAAAAGGGGGAATCGTATTGGTTGCAGGCAGTTCATGGCCGAAGGATGAAGATGTATTTATCCCTTATTTCGAGCAACATCCGCAAATGAAATTGGTGATTGCTCCTCATGAAATTCATGCTTCCCATTTAAGTGAGATAATTTCCAAATTAAACAGGCCCGTTCTGTTATATTCGCAGGCAAATGAAGAAAATATCAAAGATGCGGATTGTTTGATTATCGATTGTTTCGGTTTGCTCTCTTCCATCTATCGCTATGGTGATTTAGCTTATATCGGCGGAGGATTCGGAGCGGGGATTCATAATATTTTAGAGGCTGCCGTATATGGTATTCCGGTCATTTTCGGTCCTAACTATCAAAAATTTCGTGAAGCAAGAGAACTGCTCCGATACGGAGGAGGATTCTCCATAAATGACAACTCTTCTTTTAACCGGCAAATGGATCAATTGTTGGCATCCAAAGAAGAATTACAACTTTCCGGAAAAAAGGCAGGCGAGTATGTTTCCCGGAACATAGGAGCAACCGCTAAAATTATGAAAGATATATTCCCGAACAATTAACCCGGAGTTCTCCCGGACTTCAATCTTATTTGAAAATAACCAACACTTTATCGATACGATTTCCGTCCATATCTATAATTTCGAACGTAAATCCTCCCCACTCAAAACGTTCTCCTTCTTTGGGTATATGTTGCAACTCTTGTAAAATAAATCCGGCCAAGGTATCGAATCGTTCCCGGTCTTTATACTTATCTTCCAAATCAAAAAACTCCAGAAAATCAAAGAAATGCATTTGGGCATTCGCCAAATAACTGCCATCCTCCCTCTTTAATATATCGGGTTCTTCGGGATCGCTTTCCGGGATATCGCCTACTAACGTTTCAAAAATATCATTAATGGTAACCATCCCTTCCAGACTGCCGTATTCATCAATAATAAAACAAACATTTGTTCCTTTGGCCTTAAACTTTTCCATTACCTGATAAGTGGTATTATTTTCCGGGACAAACAAAGCCGGTTTACAACAATCATGTAATGTTTGCAGATTTCCGGAAGCATATAAATCTTTTGTTCGTACAATCCCTTTTATATTGTCCAAATTATTTTCACACACGGGATAAATAGAATGTAAGTGTGTTTTAATGTATTCGTTGGCATCTTCAATACTCATACTCACATCTAACCAAAAGATTTCGCTTCTATGTGTCATTAAAGAAGTAATGCTCCGGTCTCCCAGATGAAACAATCGACTTATAATTTCCTTCTCCGCCACTTCAATCTCTCCCTGTTTGGTTCCTTCCTCTATCATTGCCTTTATTTCTTCTTCCGTAACCGAATTATTTCCGGGACGAATTTTTAAGATCTTCACAATCGATTGAGTAGAAAAAGATAACAAACGAATAAACGGATACGTTATTTTACTTAACAACGACATGGCAGGAACCATACTCTTTGTTATTTTTTCGGGATTGGTCAGTCCCAATCGCTTCGGAACCAATTCCCCAAAAATCAATGTAAAATAAGTTACCAACAATACAATAATCCCGGTTGATAAGGAGCGACTGAAATTTCTCACGAGATCGAATTGAGAAAGAAAAGAAGTCAACTCATCTCGAATGGCTTGACCGGAAAATATCCCCGTTAAAATTCCAATCAACGTAATTCCGATTTGGATGGTAGATAAAAAATCATCCGGTGCATTCAAGTATTTCAATGCATTTTTGGATTTTTGATTTCCTTGATTTGCCTCCACTTCTAATTTTGCCTTCCGTGCCGAGACCATAGCCATTTCAGTCATGGAAAGTACCCCATTTAAAATAATAAGTCCTAAAATAATAAACAGTTCTGCCATATATTAAACCCAATTTTCCGAAAATTAAA
>DAIQOU010000448.1:0-4237 GCA_036787725.1 Bacteroidales bacterium | reverse complement strand
GTGAGGAGTTCACCTGCCGGCAGGTGAACTCCTCCCCTGTACGCAGGTGAGTGTCTCCCCTGTACGCAGGTGAGTGTCTCCCCTGTATGCAGGTGAACGTCTCCCCTGCATACAGGGGAATGTTTCCCCCGCGCATTCATAAAAAGATCTTGTTCGATGATAAATCAATAGAAGAGAAAGAAGAATAGTTCATTCCGTTTTTTTTAATATATAAGCCGTTTATATATGCTTTGTTAACCTGAGTCTTTACACCGGTAACCCGCCTTTGAAACCGAAAATGAGAAATGAGAAGTTAGAAATGAGAAATTAAAAAAACAACATTTCCGATTTTTAGTTGCTTGCTTTTAGTTTAACAGGCGGGTACCTACCGGAAAAACCCATGTTGCCGGAATACCCGGTTGATAAACGCAGTTATAAGAACCTATTTTTAATATGAAGTCTAATGAAAAAGAATTTATTTATTCCAATCCTATTCATAATACTCTCGATTACGGGTTGTAACAATCCGGATAATGCTTCCCCAAGAAACTACAACGAGAAATATACCGGAGAATATACTCAAAAAATAGCATTTCCGATCGGAGGAATGGGAGCCGGGATGTTTTGTATAGAAGGCACCGGAGCAATCAGTAACATGTCGGTTCGTCATCGTCCCAATGTATTTCATGAACCGACGATGTTTGCAGCCCTCCATGTAAAAGGGTATGAACATGGAACCAAAATATTGGAAGGTCCCGTTCCTGACCGGAAAAAGTTCGGACAACCGAATTCCAGTCGCGGAGACGGGGGATCTTGGGGAATGCCGCGTTTTGAAACCTATGATTTCTTGGCTCGTTTCCCGTTTGCTCAATTGGAATTATCGGATCATACCATTCCGGTAGATGTAACGTTGACAGCCTGGAGTCCGTTTATTCCTACCGATGAGGATCATTCGAGTTTGCCGGTAGCCGCTTTGGAATACGAGTTCCGGAATACCGGCAAGGAAGATATAGAAGCTGTTTTTTCTTACAACAGCATGAACTTTATGCAAGTAACGGGAAAGGGTAAAGCCGCTATCGGGAGTGCCCGAAACGGATTTGTCCTTCGACAAACCGGCACTGAAACCGAACCGTTTCACCGGGGAGATTTTATGATCCGGACCGACGAATCGGGTACGATTGTAAATCATAACTGGTTTCGGGGAGGATGGTTTGATCCGTTGAGTATCTGCTGGGATAATTTGCGAAAAGGAGAGATGCCTTCCAATCCTGCCGAATTGGAGGGGGCTGTAGGCGCTTCTCTGTATGTCCCTTTGACGTTAAAGCCGGGAGAAAGCAGGACGGTGAAACTTTATATGGCTTGGTATGTTCCCTTTTCGCACGAAAAGATTGGCGCTAATCCCCAAAACGATACCGATATTCCGTTGCCTCCGGTGTGTGCGGATGGTACAAGCGATTGTTATTCTTATGAAAATAAGTTTGAAGGAACCCATCGTCCATGGTACAGCAGCCGGTTTGACAATGTGGAAGCTGTAGCGGATTATTGGTTGAACAATTATGACGTACTTAAAAAGAATACCGAAGCTTTTACCGATGCTTTTTACAGCTCTACTCTTCCTCCCGAAGTGTTGGAAGCTGTTTCCGCCAACCTGAGTATCCTGAAATCGCCGACCGTACTCCGTCAATACGATGGCCGGATGTGGAATTGGGAAGGCAGTCACGACAATTGGGGTTCTTGTCATGGCTCTTGTACACATGTTTGGAATTATGCACAGGCGGTTCCTCATCTTTTCCCTCATTTGGAATGGACCCTGCGAGAGACCGAGTTTTTGGTAAGCCAGGATCAACGGGGCCATCAGGTGTTTCGGACCAACTTACCGATCAGTCCGTCGGTTCATGATTTTCATGCGGCTGCCGACGGCCAGATGGGAGGAATTATGAAGGTGTATCGAGACTGGAGAATCTCGGGCAATACCGACCGGCTCCGGATGATTTTCCCGTATGTGAAAAAGTCAATGGAATATTGTATTGCCTCGTGGGACCCGAGAGAGGTCGGCGCTATTGAAGAACCTCACCATAATACATACGATATCGAGTTCTGGGGAGCCAACGGAATGATCACGAGTTTTTATACGGGAGCTTTACAGGCTGTAGTACTGATGGGGAAGGCCTTGGGCGAAGAGGTAAGCCGTTATGAAAGTCTTATGGAGAAAAGTAAACAATACATGGAAACCAAGCTTTTTGATGGTGAATACTTTATTCATAACATTCAATGGGAAGGATTAGCGGCTCCCAATCCGGTGGAGGCGCAATCATTTGTCACTCATTATACTCCGGAAGCATTGGAGATACTGAAAGAAGAAGGTCCCAAATATCAATACGGCAAAGGATGTTTGTCCGACGGTATCATCGGTTCGTGGATGTCGTTGGTTTGCGGAATGCCGGAAGTCATCGATCCGAAAATGGTAAAGAGCCATCTTATTTCCGTACATAAATATAATCTTCGGAAAGAGCTGATCAATCATTACAACCCCCAGCGTTCTACTTTTGCCTTGGGAAAAGACGGAGGGCTATTGCTTTGTACCTGGCCCAAAGGAGGAGAGTTGAAGTTGCCGTTTGTATACAGCAATGAGGTATGGACCGGTATCGAATACCAGGTAGCTTCCCATTTGATGTTTGAAGGAGAAGTGGAAAAGGGACTGGAAATTGTACGAACGTGTCGTGATCGCTACAACGGAAAAGTTCGTAATCCTTTTAACGAATATGAGTGCGGTGCCTGGTATGCACGTGCCATGGCGAGTTATGCCATGCTTCAGGGTCTTACGGGTATTCGGTATGATGCAGTGACGAAAACCCTCCATATAGATTCCAAGATAGGAGATGATTTTACTTCCTTTATCTCTACCGCTACCGGGTTTGGAAATGCCGGGTTGAGAGGAGGTAAACCTTTTATTGAAGTGAAATACGGTACTATAGAGGTCTTGCAGTGTGTTGTTTCCGGGAAAGAAGTAGCTGTCTCCGGTTAGAAAGGAAAAAGAGATCGGACTTTGTCATTGATGAAGAAATTGCGTGTAATTTTTTATTGATTGCTTAAATTATCGGAGTATTTTGTTTATTTTTACCTGCGCCGGGATACTCCGACAGGGGGGACCGACAGATCTGTTGCTTTAAGTTATATGAAATTAAACCATGTTACAAAAGAATAAATAAGATGAAGAAGTTACAGTGGATAGTCTATCTGTTTTTGTGTTGTTGTTCGTTGCTTTCTGCCGGGGAACCTATAAGGATTTTGGCTGTCGGCAACAGTTTTTCGGCGGATGTAGCAGAAACTTATTTACATGATATTGCTGCCGGCGAAGGAGTTACTTTCATTATCGGAAGCGCTGCCATAGGCGGCTGTTCGTTGGAAACCCATTGGAATAATGCACAAAAAGACCTGCCCAACTACGGCTATACCAAAATAGAAGCATCCGGAGAAAAGTCTAAGAAAGAAAAGGTTACCTTATTGGAGGCCGTAAGAGATGAACCTTGGGATTATATTGTATTTCAGCAGGTAAGCTACTTGTCGGGCATGTATGATACTTACTTCCCTTATATCAAAAACTTAACCGCTTATGTAAAGGCATATGCCACGAATCCCGACTTTCAGTGTGTTATGCATATGACTTGGGCGTATGCAAAAAAGGTGGATCATTTCGGCTATAAGAACTATGATAACGATCAATCCGTTATGCATCGAGCCATTGTAAATACGGTATTTAAAGCAGCCGAGACATTGGGAATTGAAATTATCATTCCTTCGGGAACAGCCGTCCGGAATGTTCGGGAAGCGGGAATAGGAAACGATTTATGCAGTGACGGATTTCATCTCAATGAAACCGGAAAGTATATTGCGGGCATTACCTGGTATTCGAAACTGACCGGGAAAAAGATAAAGAACAATACTTTCACGGTGGACGGCATTTCTTCCGAAGAAAAAATAAGAATTCAAAAGGCTGTGAGCCAATCTATAGCCAATCCGCGGCAGCTTTAATAGCCGGACGATCATTGTTAATCCGGGTATTGCCGAAACGAAATGCTTCCAATAAGCGTGTACTCTATGCAACAACCCGGTGTGTCAGCCTCCTAACGGAGGCTTTGGCAGGGGATAAGTTCGGTTTTGCACAGTGGTCTCAGACCACTGCCTACCAAGCTGCGCAGCCTACGGCTGCTTTCTTCCGGTTCGGTTTCATTCTGATTAGGATAAGCTCCGTTCTCCC
>DAIQOU010000447.1:0-4238 GCA_036787725.1 Bacteroidales bacterium | reverse complement strand
AGCCGATAGGCTGCAAACCTCTGTAGGCAGCGGTCTCAGACCGCTGTAAAAGGCAGGTCTTCTCCCTCTTCCAATAGCCTCCGTCAGGAGGCCGGTAAATAAGGTTGGTCTCCTACGGAGACCGGTGGAGGAGGGAAAGCACTTCCTTAACAGTGGCTTGAAGCCACTGCCTGCAAAGCTGCGCAGCCTACGGCTGCCGGTAACGATCCGTGTTAATCGAAGAGTAACCTGCGACTGCCGCTTCCGGTCTGTATTAATCGGGTGATCCGGAGTTGTCCCTGCAGGGCTTAACTTAATGACATTGCCCTCGCGGGTAATAGATTACATATCATAATTTTGCAAAGAATATGATGCAATTTTGAGATAACTTCAGCAGGAGGCTGCCGACCATATCACTTAAGTTGATGAAACCGGGTACCTGGCGGCAACACTTACGGCTTTCCCAAATCAATGCTTCCGAGGGAGTTAATTTTTAGTACTTTTGTATCCAAATAAAAAGAGGAGGATATATAAAGACCCGGACAATAATACCATAATGTTTTATTCAATATAAACTCTAATTTATAATCATGCAAAAACAAGTTTTTAACAGGTATTTTATAATATTGACACTGATGCTGGTAAGCAAAGGCGCCGGTGCACAAGACCTGAATACGGATGTGCTGTATAAAATTGTAAGTCCGGCCGGTCTCGTAGTGGATAATAAAGGAAGTGAGGATGATAATGCCCGGATTTATCTGGCCAAAGACATCAAAAACAATAAAGGCCAGCTATGGAAACTCATTCGTCTGAACGACGGACACTACATTATAACCAACCCTTACGGTGAGAAAAGCCTGGACAATGCCAACATACAAAGTGGCGACGGCAATCCCCTATTGCAATGGGGACAAAGCAAATCCAATAGCAACCAGCACTGGAAACTGGAAATAACCGGTACCGGAGCCTACCGTATTACCCAACGCAACAGCGGCATGCAACTGGCTTTTAACGGTGAAGAAACTGCCGGAACTCTTATTTACCAATTACCGAATTCTTCGCAACTGTGGAGATTACAAGAGACGTCTTTAAAAGTTCCCAAAGAAATAATAGTCCGCGGAAAAACCGAGTGGGAGAACGAAACCATTTTTGCCGTAAATAAGGAAGAAGGACATGCTACCTATACTGTTTACCCGACCATAGCCGCACTGAAAGCCGATTCCAAATTCGACTCACCCTGGTTAATGCCCAAGTCCGATTATTATCTTTCACTTAACGGAAACTGGAAATTCAATTGGGTGAAACAACCTTCGGAAAGACCCGTTGATTTCTACAAAGAAACTTATAACGTTTCCGGGTGGAAGGAAATACCGGTTCCGTCCAATTGGGAAATGCTCGGATACGGAACGCCGATTTATACCAACATCACTTATCCGTACAAAAACAATCCGCCCCTTATCCAATCGCAAAAAGGATATACCAACGAAAAAGAACCTAATCCTGTCGGTTCCTACCGTCGAACATTCAATGTACCCGACAACTGGGACGGAAAAGAAATATTTCTTCATTTCGATGGTGTTTACAGCGGAATATATGTTTGGATAAACGGCAAGAAGGTGGGATACAGCGAAGGCGCCAACAACGATGCCGAATTCAATATCACCGATTACGTCCGGAAAGGAGAAAATACCATTGCTGCCGAAGTATATCGCTGGACAGATGCCTCTTATATCGAAGATCAGGATATGTTCCGGCTGAGCGGTATTCATCGGGATGTATATGTATATGCTGCGCCCAAATTGCATGTGCGCGACTTCTTCCTGAAATCGGAATTCAACAACGACGATTATAGTTCTGCTCAATTCGTTGCCGATTTATCTGTAGTAAACTATGGAGGTATTTCGGATGGAAAAGTAGAAATTACCTTGTTATCTCCCGAAGGAAAAGTTGTAAAAACCATGGAAAATCCGGTGACGGGAGTGAAGAAAGGCAAGCCTTTTGAATATACTGCCCGCACTACAGTGGAGCAACCGCTGTTGTGGTCGGCCGAAAAGCCTCATCTTTATACGGTTATCATCTCCTTAAAAGACAAGAGCGGAAAGGAACTGGAAGCCATGTCTTCCAAATTCGGCTTCCGTAACATCGAGATAAAGAACAGGCTCGTTTATATCAATAACGAACAAATCTATTTCAAAGGAACCAATCGCCACGATATTCATCCCAAATGCGGGAAAGCTGTTCCGGTGGAATCGATGATCGAAGATATTTTATTGATGAAGCGACACAATATCAATATGGTTCGTACCAGCCACTACCCCAATGATCCGAAAATGTATGCCCTCTATGATTATTACGGATTGTATATTATGGATGAAGCCGACTGCGAGAACCACGGAAACGGAAGCATCTCCGATAAACCAACCTGGAAAGCAGCTTATGTAGACCGGATTGAACGCGTCGTATCTCGCGATAAGAATCATCCTTCCGTGATCTTCTGGTCCTTGGGTAATGAAGGAAGCAATGGGGCCAACTTTGATGCCATGGCCGATCGTGCACGCCAAATGGATCCGACCCGCCTCATTCATTATGAAGGAAAAAACGAGATCGCCGATATTCGCTCCCAAATGTATCCCGATATGAAAGACCTGATGCGCATCGACCAAATGGATGAAAACAAACCCTATTTCTTCTGTGAATATGCTCATTCTATGGGTAATTCTCCGGGTAATCTGGCCGAATATTGGGAATATATCGAACGTTCGCAACGTATCATTGGCGGTTGTGTGTGGGATTGGGTAGACCAGGGATTGAATAAACCGGGCGAACCGGAAAACCGCTACTTCTTTGGTGGCGACTTCGGCGACAAGCCCAACGACTTTGATTTTGCCTGCAACGGATTGACTACACCCGACCGACGTGTTACTGCCAAACTGAAAGAAGCCAAAAAAGTATTCCAATACATAAAGATCAGACCGATCGTTGTCCTCAGCGGAAAACTGGAAATCGAAAACAAATACGATGTAACTAACCTGAACGAATTCAATATTGCATGGGAAATCATCAAAGACGGTGTTGTAGCAGAAAAGGGTACATTAGCTCCGCTTGATCTCGAACCTGATCGGAAAACAATCCTTACCATTCCTTTCAATAAG
This sequence comes from Bacteroidales bacterium, assembly GCA_036787725.1. Taxonomy (GTDB): domain Bacteria; phylum Bacteroidota; class Bacteroidia; order Bacteroidales; family Azobacteroidaceae; genus DAIQOU01. The sequence continues at coordinate 1,107 of DAIQOU010000447.1, read as the reverse complement.
AACTTGGAAGCCGGAAAAGAATATTTCCTCAATGTAAGCTTCTCATTAAAGGAGAAAACACTATGGGCAGATGCCGGACATGAAGTGGCCCGGGAACAGTTTGCCGTAAACGAACGCCCTGCATTACCGATGAAAAGAGTCGGGGAACTTCCCGGTCTTACTGCCTCTGCTCAAGGAGATAATCTCCTCATTTCGGGGGAAGGATTTACCACCACATTCAACATCCGAACCGGTAGTATGACCTCATTGCAATATGCAGGCAAAGAAATGATCCACAACAGTAAAGGTCTTGCATTTAACTGGTATCGCAGTGTGAATAACGACAAGTACACCGACCAAAAGTATTACGAGCCTAAGTTCAATAATACATTGGTGGCGTATAAGGTAGACGACAACAAAAAGTACGTAACCATATCGGTAGATGAAAAAGCTGCTATTCCTGCCGAACATGCTTTTGATATTCCTTATACCGTTAAATATACCGTTTATTCGGATGGGACCATCGATGTTGACGCCTCTTTTGTCAAACCTGCTGAAGCACAAATTGTTCACCGGCTGGGTTTGCAAATGGTTTTACCGCAGGAGTATGAAAATATCCGGTATTACGGACGCGGTCCGCACGAAAACTATTGGGACAGGAAAGCATCCGCATTCGTTGGTTTGTACAATACGACTGCTGCCGGCATGGAAGAAGAACATTATGTCCGCTCCCAAAGCATGGGCAACCGTGATGATGTGCGTTGGCTTACTCTTACAGATAACAATAACCGGGGTTTGAAGATTTCTTCCAAAGATCATTTGGAGTTCAGTGCATTACACTTCACCGATCAGGATGCCTGGAATGCTTTACACGATTTTAATCTGGAGAGCGTGCGCAAGCCGGAAATCTACCTGAATCTTGATTGCTTGCAACAAGGATTGGGAAATGCCAGTTGCGGTCCCCGCCCGATGCCGATCTATATGATTCCGGATAACCGCCCGATAAGTTATTCTTTCAGAATTGAAAATATAAAATAACCGGAACGGGAACTATATTTCGAGAAATATAATTTCCCGCATATCGAAGAAGAGGGTGGATCGTATGATTTCACCCTCTTTTGCATTTCA
>DAIQOU010000446.1:0-4238 GCA_036787725.1 Bacteroidales bacterium | reverse complement strand
ATTTAATAATCCCTCGGTTATAATTATAAATTTTAATCGGGGACAAAAGTAGACATCCGTCCGGATAAAACGCTTATAAGAATGGTCCGGTTACTTGGACAAATGCTCCTCATCTCTAAATTCGGTAGGAGTCCGGAGGGTATATTGCTTAAAAAAACGAGTGAAATAAGCCGGTTCGCTAAAACCGAGATCAAAAGCAATTTCCTTCAGGTTCTTTTTACCTAATCGGATTTCCTTTTTAATTTCCAGGATCAATCGTTCCCGAATATGTTGTTTAACGGTCTTTCCGGTTCCTTTTTTGCATACCTCATTTATCGTTTTATTACTCATTCCGAATTGTTGCGCATAAAACTCGGTTTCTCGGCAGGTAATAAAGTTCTTGTCAATCACTTTCATTAATTCGGACACAAGCGAATCGGACTTCTTCTTCCCTATATTGATATCTTCGGAAAGGGAACTTACATAAAAAAGAAAGACTTCGAGGTAACTTTCCATCAAGGCGATTCGGTTGCGGTTCCGATATTCCGACCAGATGAGTCGCATTAATTGCTCCAATATCTCTTTTGTTTCTTCATCCGGAGAAACAAACACATTTCCGTAATACCCATTCAGGTAATCGGACTGAAGATGTTGATTAATACGGAAAAGAACATCACTGTGAATGGCAAAGAGATATCCCTCTTTTTGTCCAGTATCCAACATATCGATCTGCCCGGGAAAAATCAATACCAATTGATTGTCTTCCAAGGTGTATTCCCGGAAGTCCAGAAAGTAGGAACTATTCCCTCCCGCTTTCCGGAACCACAACAACTGGTAAAAATCATATCGTTGATAATTGCTGAAAACAGAATCGTCTGCTTGTTTTAATTCAATTATTTCTATAAAGCGGTCTCCCGCTAATCGACCGGAAAATGTCTTGCTGTCCGTTGACATGATCAAAATAATCTGTTTAGGATTGACAAATGTAACTTAAAACTCGTATGAAAATACAGTCTCTCCAAAAATTTCTACCTTTGCAGTCCTTTAAAATAATAATAATATGCAATTGTTTGCTTATAAAGAACAATACATACAAAACCTGAAACTGGCGGCTCCGGTCATGTTATCGCAAGTCGGAGTGGTAATGGTTCAACTTTTCGACAACGCCATGGTCGGCCAGTTGGGAGCGTTACCGTTGGCTGCTGCATCTTTTGCAGGGACGGTATTTTTTATGATTTTCATTTTCGCTACCGGAATCGCCATGGGGCTTACTCCGTTGGTAGGACAACAATATGCCCGACAAAACGAACGGGCCGTCACGATCTATTTCCAGAATTCACTGCTGCTTTTTACTACTGTCGGAATAGTGGCTTTCTTTTTACAACGTTCACTGATTCCGTTGCTCTTTCATTTCGGGCAGCCGGTTGAAGTAGTGGAAATGGCTATCCCTTACTATAAATACCTCGTTTGGTCCATCATCCCTTATATGATCTTTTGTTCTTTTAAACAATTTCTCGAAGGGATCGGAAATACCACTGCCAATATGGTGGTCATTGTCACCTCTAACCTGATCAATATTTTCTTTAACTGGTTGTTGATTTACGGAAACTGGGGATTTCCACGCATGGAAGCAGCCGGAGCCGGGCTGGCGACGTTGATCTCTCGTATCTGTATGCCGGTATTCATTATTATATACTTTCTGTACAAAACAAAGATTAAAACTTACCTGCAACATTTTCGTCTTGAATATTTTAACCTCAAACATATCCGCTCCTTACTTTCGGTAGGTTTTCCCATTTCTCTTCAAATGTTTATGGAAGGGGCTGCCTTTGCCCTTACTTCCATTATGATGGGATGGATAGGAACAAAAGAAATTGCCGGCAACCAAATAGCCCTTACCGTTTCCAACTTCGCATTTATGATCATTGTCGGACTGAGCGCCGCTACCACCATCCGTATCAGTCACGAATACGGACGGAATAATTGGCCCGAATTGAAAAAAGCAGCGATGGCTTCTTATCATTTGGGACTGGTTTGGAATACCATTACGGCCATCGTATTTATCACCCTTCGGGAACAAATTGCGGGCCTTTTCACTCAAGACCCGGAAGCCATCCGGATCGCTTCCAATTTAATGATATTCGTAGCAGCTTTTCAGTTTTCCGATGGTCTGCAATCCATTTCAGTCGGTATTCTGCGGGGTATTCAAGATGTAAAGATCATTATGGCCATTGCATTTTTCTCTTATATCGTCATCAATCTGCCGGTAGGTTATCTTTGTGCATTCATTTTCGGATGGGGTCCGGGAGGGCTGTGGGTCGGCTTCATTTTCGGATTGTCTATTGCTGCCATACTTCTCATCCGGCGTTTTCGGAAGAAATACAACAAGATTATAATTCAACATAATCATAAAAAAACAACGTAATGAGGGTAAATGTGTCAAAAGCACGGAAATTTCCCGCTAGGAACGAATTGTAATCGATTACCCCAAAGGGGTAACGTGTGCCCCCCGGGTGAGATGTATCGCCTTCCGCGGGCTGCGCTTCGCTGACCCACGGAATACTCGTACTTTTGACACACAAATAATGTACTAAAAGAGGCTTTCCGGATTCCAAGTTTGCTTAAGATCGGATTAAAAGCACACTTTTGTATGGAAAGATTCTTCCAAAAGGCTTACCTTTGCACCTTATTAAAATTACACTTTAAAAACAGCATATTAATTATGTCAAAAAATTTATCCTCAGATCTGCCTTACAAAATAGCAGATATCCGGTTGGCCGACTTCGGTCGTAAAGAAATTGAGATCGCCGAACATGAAATGCCCGGTTTAATGTCCCTTCGCCGCAAGTATGGAAAAGAACAACCGTTGAAAGGAGCAAGAATCACCGGTTCACTTCATATGACAGTTCAAACTGCCGTCTTGATTGAAACACTGGTTGCTTTAGGAGCAGATGTACGTTGGGCCAGTTGCAACATTTTTTCCACTCAGGATCATGCAGCAGCAGCAATCGCCGCTGCCGGGATACCGGTTTTTGCTTGGAAAGGAGAAACGTTGGAAGAATATTGGTGGTGTACCGATATGGCTTTGCGCTTTCCCGACGGCAAAGGCCCCAACCTGATTGTAGATGATGGGGGAGATGCTTCTCTGTTGGTCCATATGGGATATAAAGCCGAACAAGATGCCGGCAGTATCGATCGTAAAGGCGGAAACCGTGAAGAACAAGTCATTTTGGATACGTTAAGCTGTATCCTGCAAGAAGATAATCAGCGTTGGACTCGAACCGTTGCCGAACTCAAAGGTATTTCGGAAGAAACAACTACGGGAGTACATCGGTTGTATCAGATGATGGAGTCGGGAGAATTACTTGTCCCCGCCATTAATGTAAACGATTCGGTAACCAAATCGAAGTTTGACAATTTATACGGATGCCGGGAGTCGTTGGCAGACGGCATTAAACGTGCCACCGACGTCATGATTGCGGGAAAAGTAGTGGTTGTATTGGGATATGGGGATGTAGGAAAAGGATGTGCCCGTTCCATGCGTTCTTATGGTGCAAGAGTACTTGTTACCGAAATAGATCCGATTTGCGCTTTACAAGCTGCCATGGAAGGATTTGAAGTAACCACCATAGAAAAAGCGGTAAAAGAAGGTAATATTTTTGTTACTACCACCGGCAATAAAGATGTGATCCGGATCGATCATATGGAACAAATGAAAGATCAATCCATCGTTTGCAATATAGGACACTTCGATAATGAGATACAAGTAGATAAACTGGTTAATTACCCGGGTATCAAACACCTCAACATCAAACCTCAAGTAGATAAATACACTTTCCCGGGAGGAAATTCCATTTTCTTGTTGGCCGAAGGAAGGTTGGTAAATCTGGGCTGTGCCACAGGGCACCCCTCTTTTGTAATGAGTAACTCGTTCACCAATCAAACACTTGCCCAAATCGATTTGTGGCAACATGATTATGAAACAGGCGTCTACCGTTTACCCAAACACTTGGATGAAGAAGTGGCACGGTTGCATCTGGAACACATTGGTGTTGAACTGACTCAACTGACTCCGGAACAAGCTGCCTATATAGGCGTTGACCCGGAAGGACCTTATAAACCGGAACATTACCGGTATTAAGTTCCGGCTCGGAGAAAGCCCGGAGGGAAGAAAGACGCGAAAGGGAGAAAGCCCGGAGGGATTTAACATACTTCCGGGTTCATTTCGCATTAGCATCGTACTGCCCCGAGTAGCACTC
>DAIQOU010000445.1:0-4253 GCA_036787725.1 Bacteroidales bacterium | reverse complement strand
CTGAATGAACTTGGAGCAATACATTCCCGAATTGATGACACTTGTGTTGGGAGCCTTCCTCGGATGGTTTCCGAATCGGAAGAAGCAACGGGTCGACACAAAACAAATCGAAGTCGATGTTTTGGAGAAATCCCTTCAGGTGCTTCATAAAGATGTTGTCGAACCGCTTACCGCGAGGTTTGTATTGCTTCAGGAAGATTACGGAAATGTACTTGTACAATTGAAACAACTTCGAAATGCGATTGAAAAGATGCATAATTGCCGCTATGTTAACGAGTGTCCTATTCGTCGCGAGCTGCAAAACGACAAAGCAAACGGAAATACGCACTACCGACGTCGAACACCGACTAACAGACAGCGTGAGCCTGACGGTAGAGAAAATCGTGACGCCGATTGCGATCCCGAGGATGGAGACGAAAATGACGGTGAGCTTGGACAGTCTCGTTAAACTGCCTCTCGGAGCATCATTTTCGCGAAAAAACGATCGGGCGACCGCAACAGTTACCCGCATCGAATCGGGATACGAGATAACTGCCGAATGCGACAGTTTAACCGTGCTGGTCACCGAGCTCAAGACGGAAATTACCCGTTTAAACAAAGAAAAAACCGACTTTAAATCGGATTTAAAAGTGACGGAAACAACAGAAGTTAACAAACCGACCGGATTCCAATGGTTTCAAATTTGGGTCGGTCGGATTCTCGGAGCTCTCCTTTTATTTGGGGCGGGTTGGAAGCTTTTCCGCAGATAGATCAATAAATAAAAAAATCATGGAAAAAAATACGGAATTCGGCATTGACCGTGTCAAATTTGCCCCTTTGGCGGCAAACGGAACATTCCCCGACTTTACGACATCAACCGCCGTAAGCATCGGTCTGATCGCAGTCGACTCGTTTACTCATGCGAAAGAAGATAATACTTTCCGGGAAATCAACCGGGAAGATATTTCACAAAAATTGACTCTTCCGGGATCCGGGGTAAAAAAGACCCTTATTTTCACCTCCAAGAATGTATCGGTCGAAGCTTGTGAATTCTTCAAGGGGTTCGACAATTCTCGAAATCTGGCCATGCAGTACGTTACTATTCCGGTTGCTCGATACAATGCATTCATACACGAGTTTACGCCCGTAGCGGTGACGGTAATGAAAACAGGTAATACCGGCAAAAACGGGCTTCCCGCGCTTCAATTTGCTTGTACTTTCCTGTCGAACTTCGATGCTGCGGGTAAATTCATGCCCAATCACAGATACAAAACGGCATAAAATTTAAAAAATCAAATCAAATGGCAAAAACATTAAACATAGCACTCGAAAAAATAGAAGCAGGAACACCTGCCGCGGACGGCGATCTGTCTCCCTCGCTTGATGTTTTGGGAAATACGTTCAAGGAATCCGCATCCATCACACAGGAGGATAATCAGACGCACGAATTCGAAGTGGAAGAACAGGACGAGCCCATCGAGAGTATTGTGACCAAGAAAGGAACTACAACGATCAAATGGGAGTTGGTCGAATTTGACCCGGAGGTGATGGTTAAAATATGGGGCGGAACCGTAAACGGAGATAAGTGGGAAGAGCCGGAAGTCATGCCCGAAATCGAATTGTCGGTCAGGTTGACTCCCAAAATAGGAAAGCCTTTCACCTATCCCCGCTGTAAGATTTCGGCGAAAATCGAATACAACGCAACCCGCGCGGGGATTGCCCGCATTACAATCACCGCAACGAAACTCAAGCCCAAAAAGGCGGGAGTGGCCGCATTTATTTACGGATAATGGAAGAAAATTTGAAAACGGAAGCCGCCGGGTCACGTGCGATTTTGGATCGCGGGGTAAGTTATTCGCTTACAAAAAGAAAGAAAATAACAATCACCCCGCTCAAATTCGGAACGGTACTGACCGTATGCGAAATATTGTGCGAAGCGGGACTGAATCTCGTTGCGGTCGACGAAGGAGAAGACAATCTTCCCGGATTCCTTTCCGCACACGGAGATACGATGCTTCGAATCGTTGCCGTTGCCTGCCTGAACGAGAAAAAATGCCTGCTGCGCAACCGGGCAATCTCCAAACGAGCGGAATTTCTGAAAAGGAACTTAACAATGTTTCAGGTTTACGAACTGTTCGTTCACGTGATAAACCTGAGCGGCATGCAGGCTTTTACGAATACTATCAGATTGGCATGTACGATGAAGGATGCGAATCTGAGCCCGAAGACGAATCGGGGGAGTTAAGAGGACAACATAGCCCCTGGGGAATGATGTGGACACTGCAAAAAGAAACGGGCTGGACGGACGAATATATCCTTTGGGGAACGTCCTGGCTCAACTTACGACTCAAACTGGCAGACGCTCCGTATTATTCTTATCGTAAAAGCAATACGGTAAAAGAAGCGAAAAACGAAGACGAACTTATAAAATTTCTCTCCCAAACACAATGACGGAACCCGTAAACATAGAATTCAGAATAAATTCGGAGCAGTTGGCGGCTCAATCTCAGCAAGCCGTCAACTCGGTGCTCGGGATCGGAACCGCTTCGGCCCAAACGGGACAATCCGTCTCGAACATGAATTCTTCCATCTCGGGTTCCGCTTCCGCCGTTCAGATTTTAACCGAGCAGGTTACAATACAGAAACGAGTCGTTGCGGACTTGGAGCGACAATACAATGCTGCCAAGGCCGCTTTCGACAAAGTGAATGTCGGCACCCAAAATCCGGCACAGATTGCCGAGCGCGAACGGGCATCGAAGCTGTTCCGGGAAATCCGCACGGAACTTAACGGAGAAAAGCAGGCCCTTGCCGAGCTGGAAAAAGAATTAAACAAACAATCGACAGCCCAAAATCGCACAACGCGCTCTACGACATCATATATGACCCAGCTCCGCAAAATCCGCGAAGAGATGCAGACTTTGCGGATGGCGGGAAAGCAGGAAACTCAGAGATATCGTGAATTACGGGAAGAGTTGACCCGTGTGGGAACCGCATATAACCGTACAAGGCGAGAACAACGCTTACTGACCACCGGGGGAAATGCAAGCCTCGCGGGGTTGATGGCGGGTATGTCCGGAGTTGCCGGAGCCTTCTCTGCGGGACAGGGTGTGGCTTCCCTGTTCGTTAAAAACTCCGAGCGCCTGGCCGAGATACAGACAAAATTACAAGCGGCCATGTCCATTACCATGGGACTTCAGGCTGTGAGTAATACATTGCATGCCACCAGCGCCTTCAGGATTAAAACCGTGGCAGATATGACCCGGCTCTGGCAAAGTGCCATCCGGCTCCTGAATGTACAACTCGGGTTATCCGTCGGGCTCTCCAAGGCCCTTCTTGTGTCGGGAATCGGTGCCATTGTTATCGGGATTGCCGCCGCCGTGACGGCATTTAACCGCTATCGGGAAGCGCAGGAGAAAGCATTGCGCTCTCAAAAACAGATAACCGAAATAAATACCAAGGCTGCAAAAAGCATTGCGGAAGTTACAACCGATTTCGAGCGTTACAACCGGATCGTAAGAGACTCCGCCGCTACCGATGCCGACAAAGAAAAGGCGTTGAAAGAGTTAAACAAAAAATACGGCGACACTTTCGGTAAGGTAAAGGATGTGCGCGATATGGAAGAGCAACTTATCTCCCGAGCCCCGGCATACATTGCGATGATGACGGAGAAGGCAAGGGCTCAGGCTGCTATGGCTCTGGCGGTCGATAGTCAGGAGAAATTGCTCAAGAGTTTGGCAAAATCCGATAAAGACGTTCTTCGCGAACGTTTCGACGGGAGCTATATCCCGACCTTCATGACGGATATCGTACAGTTCAAAGGGAAATCCGATGAAGAAATAAAGCAACAGGCGGAAACCAGAAGGTCCGCACTGGTTGCTCAGGCTGGGTGGGATACAAAAACCTATTACGATGCCATGACCGAAGCCGAGCAAAACGCAACAAAAATTGCACAAAGCAACGGATTTAAGGAAATCAAAGATGTCAAACCTTCCGGCAAGTCCAAAGAAGAAACCGAAGCCGAGCGCCGACAAAAAGAAGCATCCGCAGCTCGCAAAAAACTGGCCGAGCATGCCGTTTCGGACGAAAACAAATACAATGCCCTTGTCATTGCATCCATGGAGGAAGGAGCGGAAAAGCGAATCGCGGAACTCGAAGCCGATTACGATAAAGAGATCGACGCGATTGAAAAAAAGCTGAAGGAAATAGACGAGCTGGAAAACAAAGCCCGTCGGGACGGAAACTACACGGAAGAAGACAAAAAAAACACCGACGCC
>DAIQOU010000809.1:0-1292 GCA_036787725.1 Bacteroidales bacterium | reverse complement strand
CAATAGGGTAATATAATTATGGTCGGATTTTTAGAAAAATTGTTCGGAAGCGGAAAACAACAGACCGATAAACCGATAGAGCAGTTTGCCCGAAAAGCTCCTCTTACTTTTAGAGATTTACTGGAGGAGTGTTTCATTTATAACGAAGAAGGATATGAGCTTTCTAAGGAGGTTAAAACATCCGTAACCAATCCGATAACTTACCGGTATCATTTCCTTTTTGAAAAAGATCCGGAACGATTATGGGAGGGGTTGGACGAGATTGAACTCGAACAAGTTTTCTTGTTGTGTTTTATTTCCCGAAAACTCCTTTGTGATGAAATTAAATCCTTATTTCCGGTTTGGATTCGTGCGTATAAAAAATACCTCAAGCTCCGGCCGGAGATTCGCTGTCCCAAATTGAGTCCGGAGAACGGCTTGTTTCTTTTCGGATTTAATAAGAAATATCGATTGGAAAATGCTGTTTCTTTTGATGATTATAGACAATATTACAGCTTTTTTGCCAAAAACAATACATGGGACTTCAGGCAAACCGGAGATTCCGGGTTTCTTTTTTATTTTGATAGACTTCAAATCAATGAAAAAAGCCTGAAACGTATGTCTGAGATGTTGCTTTTGACAATGGGAAAAGACCGGATATACGAAGATCGTTTTGTATGGCCGGCTTATTTCATTCTGCTGCTGAATCCTTCCGATACATCGGAAGTGATCAAAGATCGTATAGATGCATTGAAAATAAAGTCGCGAAAGTTTCTACTTAAGAAGGAACGACTGGAACAGCTGGCGGAGCAGTACCGCAGTACGGCAGAACCAAAAAATTATTATTATTGGTATGGCCTCGATCGGAAATTGTATCACAAGCAAATAGAAGCCGAGCTTCGGAAAATGGATTTACCGGGGCTGATGAAACAGTTGGACCTGACACCGACATCTTTGTTCGGACGATTTTCGGTGGTCTTTTCAACTGCAGATTTTTCGGATTGCAATAAGGAAGGAGTATCGCCTGCACTAACCGAAAAAGATGCGTTGTTGGGATTTCATCTTTATACGCGCGGACATTGGGTTGTCGATTTGCAATGGTATTTACCGTCCGAGAAGGATCATCATATCCGTCGGCCCGGACATGACCGGCCTCGTGTTGTTTGGCGAAATAATGCTGATCGGGTGATTGGTTATAATCCGGTTTTAAAGAAGAAGGCTCCGGATTTCCATGATCCTCTCTCTTTTCCCCGGTTTGTTAAGCAAATAGAAGACGCGTTTGAATTAAGTTTTAACCGTCCTCCGGAAATCTC
>DAIQOU010000052.1:0-15934 GCA_036787725.1 Bacteroidales bacterium | reverse complement strand
ATCCGGTTATAACAGTCTAAGCAAAGAAGAAAAGAAAAAACTGTTTGATGCGAGCAAAAAATAAATGAATCCATTCAAGAAAATACTCGGGCCCATTCTGTTTATCCTCAATATAATTACTCTTGTTTTATTTATTTTATCCGCTTTTTCAGACAGAATTTCTCCCGACAAATCCATTATTTTCCCTTTGCTGGGATTGGCGTTTCCTTTTATTACCGGAGTAAATATTTTATTCCTTATTGTGTGGAGTATATTAAATCAATGGAAATATATACTCCTCAACATAATTGTGTTGGTCATCGGAGGAAATGCAATTATAACTTATTTTCCTGTTCATTCTGAAACAAAAGACATTCCGCCGGATTGTATAAAAATCCTTTCTTATAATGTAATGCAATTTGAACACAAAAAAGCGAATACACAGGACAATCCCAATTACGTACTGGAATATATTCTGAATTCAAAAGCCGATATTGTATGCATTCAAGAATATGGAGCCAATAAAAAAGGGCCTCATCTCACTGATAAAGAAATTAAACAGACATTGAAAACTTATCCTTATAATTATACTTACCGGTTCAGTTCTTCTCCCAAGAATGAAATCCTGGGCTTGGCCCTCTTTTCTAAATTTCCGATCTTATCTACAGAGAAAATTGTGTTTGAAAGTAAATACAACGGCTCTTTTTCAGCTGTATTGGATATTAACGGAAAAAGAACAACATTGATAAATAACCACCTTGAATCCAATAAACTAACCATTGAAGAACGCAATGATTACAGTAATTTGATTGATCATTTCGATTCAAAAAAACTGGATCGGGTGACGGGAACCATTCTTAACCGGCTCATCCCGGCTTTTAAGATAAGAGCCAAACAAGCAGAAACGATAGCCAATACCATTGCCGAAAATGAAAATCCTTATATTATTGTATGCGGCGATTTTAACGATACCCCGGTCTCTTATTCAAGGCGCGTGATCAAGAAAAACCTGAACGACGCCTTCGCAAACACCGGATTCGGACTCGGAACTTCCTTTAATCGGCATCGATTCTATTTCAGAATCGATCATATTTTACACAGTAAGAATATAAAAGCCTATAATTGCACAGTAGACAGGAGTATAAAAAACTCAGATCATTATCCTATCTGGACTTATCTTGATTTTCGGTAAAACCAATTAACCGATCTCGGCTGTTTTTTTCCATCTGAAAAATAAACCGCAAATAAGAAGAGTACACACACCACCTGTTATCGATCCTATTTGGGAAGAAAGTTGCAAGCCTTCCGGTGCCACGATAATATAATTGGAAACCACCATCGACATAAACAATGCCGGGAGTAAAGTGATCCAATAACATTTCTTTTGCTTTGTCAAATAAACCGTTATTACCCATAGTGTTGCCGTTGCCAACATTTGATTGGCCCAAGCAAAATAACGCCATAAAATATCAAAATTGACTTGCAGTAAAATAAATCCGGCAACAAATAAAGGAATCGAAATGTATAATCGTTTTTTTAATGACTTTTGTTCCAACTTAAGAAAATCCGAAACGATCAAACGTGCCGAGCGGAAAGCGGTATCTCCGGAAGTAATCGGAGCGGCAATCACTCCTATAATAGCCAATAATCCTCCGACTTTGCCCAACCACGAATGGGCAATCTTATCCACAACCAAGGCCGCATTATTATCGTTTGCTGCCAAAAACTCTTGTAATCCGCCTACCGACCCAAAAAAGCTCATTGCCGCCGCCGCCCATATCAAAGCCACCATTCCTTCAGCGACCATGGCTCCGTAAAACACCCTTCGTCCTTGTTTCTCGTTCTTTAAACAGCGGGCCATCATCGGGGATTGGGTTGCATGAAATCCGGAAATCGCACCACAGGCTATTGAAATGAATAACATGGGAAAGAGGGGATATTTGTCCGGATCGGGATGCATATTATGCAAATTTTGAGGAATAATTTCGGGAACGGGAGCCCAATGAAAAATAAGCGAACCTCCGATTCCCACCGCCATAAAAAGTAATGCAAATCCAAAAAAAGGATATATTTTACCAATTACTTTATCAATGGGAAGTAAAGTTGCCAAGACATAATAAATAAAAATCACGATGACCCAAAAAGAGAAATCAAGAGAGGAAGGAGTTAATTTAGCCAATAAACCGGCCGGCCCCGCAATAAACACAGCTCCCACCAATACCATTAAAAACAATGTAAAAACACGCATGAACTGCTTAAAACCGGAACCCATGTATTTTCCGGCCAACTCGGGTAAACTCATTCCTTTATTTCTCAGCGAAATCATTCCCGAAAAATAATCATGAACCGCTCCGCCAAAAATAGTACCGAATACAATCCAAAGAAATGCAGCAGGACCGTAAACAGCACCCATAATTGCACCGAATATGGGACCCAAACCGGCAATATTAAGGAATTGAATTAAAAAAATACGTCCCCAACCCATAGGAACATAATCTACATTGTCTTGTTGGGAATAAGCAGGCGTTATTTTGTTTTTATCTGCACCAAATACCTTTTCTACAAAAGAACCATATAAAAAATATCCTCCTACAAGAAAAATAATAGCGATAAAAAAACTGATCATTGATATAGACTTTTTCGGTTACACTTCCGGTTCACAAAGCAAAGATAATCCATATTGTTTTTCATTCATTCTCATTTTTTGCCAAAAGTATGATAATTTCTGCTGAAACAATACTAATCTCTTACTTAGATTCAATTATTCTCCAACCTCCCTATTAGTCTTACTGTCGGAATGAAAGGATTTTATTATAAATAATTTGTAAATTCCGGTTGATAAGATTCTCAATTCGCAGATTTTTGTAAGTTTGTATACAATGTGTTTAGAATCTTTAATCTTATAAAAAGAAATTGATATGTTTGAAAAAGATGTATACATAAACAGACGAAATGCTCTCAAAAAATGCCTTGGTTCCGGATTAATATTATTGCAAGGGAATGGAGAATCTCCCATGAATTATCCGGATAATTGCTATTCTTTCAGGCAAGACAGTTCTTTTATTTATTTTATAGGAATAGATACTCCCGACTTAACTTATTTACTGGATATTGACGAGGATCGTGAAATTTTATTCGGCAATGAACTTTCCATGGATGATATTATCTGGATGGGCAGTTTACCCCAATTAAAAGAAAGAGCAGCTTCTTCCGGTATAGAAACCGTACAATCCCCCGATAAATTAAAAGAGACATTGCAACAAGCGCTTTACAGCGGACGTACGATTCATTATTTAAAACCTTATCGTTATCAAAATCTCCTTATTTTAAGTGAATTATTGGATAAAAAAACAAGTGAAACCGTTAATGATTTTTCAAAGGAGTTAACTAAGGCTGTCGTTGATTTACGCATGATTAAAGAAGACATTGAAATAACCGAATTGGAAGATGCTGCCGAAATCGGTTACGAAATGCATCTGACAGCCATGAAAATGTGTAAGCCCGGGGTAACGGAACGAGAAATTGCAGGGGTTATCGAAGGAATTGCCTTATCCAAAGGAAATCGGGTTGCTTTTCCTACCATCCTCTCCCAAAACGGACAGATATTGCATAATCATAATCATAACGGGGTATTGGAATCCGGAAGATTGATGTTAACCGACGCAGGCGCCGAGAATATTAACTATTATGCTTCCGATTTTACCCGTACTATTGCTGTTGGAGGAGAATACTCTCAAAAACAAAAAGAGATTCATTCCATTGTTTTAAATACAATTAATACCTGTATGTCCCGAATTAAACCGGGAATTCCTTACCATGAAATTCATCGGGAAGCTTATCGCATTATTTTTGAAGGATTAAAAGAATTGGGAATTACCAAAGGAAATACGGAAGAAGCTTTGAATGAAGGAATTCCGGCATTATTTATGCCCCACGGTTTAGGACACGCTATGGGAATCGATGTACACGATATGGAAGACTTGGGTGAAGATATCGTGGGATATGACGATGAAATAAAACGGAGTGCTCAATTCGGATATCGCAGTTTAAGGCTGGGACGCCGGTTACAAGAAGGATTTGTATTGACAGTGGAACCCGGTATTTATTTTATTCCTCAATTAATAGAAAAATGGAAATCCGAAGAAAGAGGAATGGACTTTATAAACTACGACAAACTAAAGAATTATTATACCTTTGGAGGCATTCGTTTGGAAGATGACGTATTGGTTACCGGCACAGGTTCGCGTCTGCTTGTCAAAAAACGATTGCCCATTACCGTAGAAGAGATAGAAAAAACGATCAAAGGATAGATCGGTTTCATTAAAAAAATAACCCATGAAAATACACGAATATCAAGCAAAAGAGCTTTTCTCTTCCTATGACATTCCGGTAGAGAAATATATTCTTTGTCACGATGTATCCGAAGTATCCTCCGGATACGATCGACTGGCTACAGAAAAAGCAGTAGTAAAAGCACAGGTTCTTACAGGAGGAAGAGGAAAAGCCGGAGGAGTAAAAATTGTTCATAACAAACAAGAAGCAACGGAACAGGCGGAAAGAATCCTTCAAATGACCATTAAAGGATTACCGGTAAAGAAAGTACTGTTAAGCGAAGCTGTCAATATTGCATCCGAATATTATGTCAGTTTTGCCATTGACAGAAATAATAAATCCGTACTTCTGATGTTAAGCCCGGCCGGCGGGATGGATATTGAAAGTGTTGCAAAGAGCACTCCGGAACGCATCTATCGATTCAATATAGATCCGTTCATCGGGATTCCCGATTATCTGGCACGGCGGTTCGCCTTTACCCTATTTGACACTATAGAGCAAGTAAGTCCATTTTCGCGCTTGCTTCAAAACCTCTATCGGTTATTCATAGAAAAAGATGCTTCCCTTACGGAAATAAATCCGCTTGTTCTTACAGTCGAAGGTCGGTTAATCGCAATCGATGCCAAAATAACATTTGATTCCAATGCTTTTTATCGACAGTCTGCAATTCAATCTCTCTTTGAGCCGGATGAAACAGAAAAAAAAGAAATAACAGCAAAAGAAAAAGGATTCAGTTATGTTCAATTGGACGGTGAAATCGGATGTATGGTAAACGGAGCCGGCTTAGCGATGGCAACAATGGATATGATTAAACTTTACGGCGGTAATCCGGCTAATTTCTTGGATGTGGGAGGAAGTTCCAATCCCGATAAAGTCGTAGACGCCATCACGCTGTTATTACAAGATTCCCGAGTAAAATCGGTTTTGATCAATATTTTCGGCGGAATTACCCGATGTGATGATATTGCCATGGGATTGTTAAAAGCTTTTGATCAAATTCAAACCGCTATTCCCGTCATTGTGCGTCTTACCGGTACAAATGAAGAAGAAGGGAGAGCTTTGCTTCGTAACAGTCGTTTCTTAGTAGCAGAGACCATGAGTGAAGCTGCCCGTATGTCTATAGAATCTTCCCGATCACGCTAAAATTATCCAATGCTATGAGTATACTTATTGATCAATCGACACGATTAATCGTTCAGGGAATTACCGGCAGAGACGGTCATTTCCATGCACTAAAAATGAAAGAATACGGAACCAATGTAGTAGGAGGTACTTCTCCCGGAAAAGGAGGAACGTTCATTTCCGATATACCGGTTTTCAACACAATGTTTGAAGCAGTAGAAAAAACGGAAGCCAATACTTCCATTATATTTGTACCGGGACGTTTTGCCGCAGATGCTATGATGGAAGCTGCAGACGCAGGTATCAAGCTGATTATTTGTATCTCGGAAAACATTCCGACTTTGGATGTAATAAAAGCCTATCGATTCATCCGTGAAAAAAATGCCCGGTTAATCGGTCCCAATTGTCCCGGTCTGATTTCTCCCGGCAAAAGTTTGGCCGGCATTTTACCGGGACGAATATTTATGCCGGGAAATGTAGGGATAATCAGCAGAAGCGGAACATTAACATATGAGATTGTTTATCATCTCACAGCCCATAAAATGGGACAGTCTACCGCCATCGGAATGGGAGGGGATCCCGTAACAGGTCTCTATTTCCGCGATTTGTTGGATATGTTTGAAGCCGATGAAAGTACAGAGTCAATTGTTTTAATCGGAGAGATAGGAGGGAATGCCGAAGAACTGGCTGCAGAACATATTAAAAATAAAATAACCAAACCCGTAGTTGCCTTCATAGCCGGGAGAACAGCTCCTCCGGGAAAACAAATGGGACATGCGGGAGCCATTATTGCCGGTAATGCCGGAACTGCATCCGAAAAAATAGCGGCCTTGGAAAATGCAGGTATCAAAGTAGCACAAGAACCGTCTCAAATACCTCTGCTATTCTAAAAAATAAGGATTACAGGTTTTATATTAACTACCTGTAATCCTTATGTTCTACACACTCTTTACGGTAAACAAATATTTAGATTAAATCAATACTTCTTTTTACGAAATTATTGAGTGCTTCTCCTCTTAACATTCCATTGGAAAGCAAAGCCAAATCTACCATTTGGCTAACTGTTTGAGAGGATTCTTCCGGGTTTTCTTGAATTTTCTTCACCAAAGGGTGATCTAAATTTACCACCATATTATAAGAAACAGGCATATCTCCATACATACTCATTCCTCCCTGCATAGCCGACATTTCCTGCATTCTGCGCATAAACTCATTCTGTGTAATGGTAACCGGATTTGTATACTCGCCTAAATGCTCGAATCCAACAATAAAATCCGTTTTCTCCATTGCCGGAATTTTTGATTTGAAAGTATCTACCAATTTATTTCGTTCTTCCTCGGACAGTGCAACTTCCTTACTCTCTGTTTTAAGGATTAATTTATCAATAACATCGCTGTCGACTCTTACAAAGCGGCTTTTCTCCAACTTTTGTTCCAGTTTACCAACAAAATGAACATCCAGTTGGCCATCCATCCACAATACATCGTATCCTTTCTCTACAGCAGCAGAAATATAAGCATATTGTTCTTCTTTGTTACTCGTATATAAGTAAATCAGTTGGCCGTCTTTATCGGTTTGATTATCTTTAATCAGCGTTTTATATTCTTCCAATGTAAAGAACGTTCCGGCTACATTTTTTAACAATACAAACTTTTCGGCTCTTTCATAGAACTTTTCATCGCTCAACATTCCATACTCAATGAATAATTTCAAGCTATCCCATTTCTCTTCAAATTGAGTTCTGTCATTCTTAAATATTTCTTCCAACCTGTCTGCCACTTTTTTGGTGATATGATTGGAAATCTTTTTAACATTACCGTCACTCTGCAGATACGAACGGGAAACATTTAACGGAATATCCGGAGAGTCGATAACGCCATGCAATAAAGTCAGGAATTCGGGAACAATTCCTTCCACGGAATCAGTTACGAATACCTGATTACTGTAGAGCTGTATTTTGTTACGCTGTAAATCCAAATTACTCTTTATTCGGGGGAAATATAAAATTCCGGTCAAATTAAACGGATAATCTACATTTAAGTGAATCCAAAACAGAGGTTCTTCACTGAAAGGATACAATTCCCGATAAAAATTCTTATAATCCTCATCCGTTAATTCGGTCGGTTTCCTTGTCCATAGAGGATTAGTATCATTAATAACATTATCTTCTTCGGTATCTGTATATTGGCCATCTTTCCATTCCTGTTTCTTACCAAAAACAATAGGAATAGGTAAAAACCGACAGTATTTTTTCAATAATGCCTCAATTCTTGATTTTTCCAAAAATTCCTTACTTTCCTCATCTATATATAATATGATATCCGTTCCTCTATCCTCTTTTTGAGTTTCTTCGAGGGAGTATTCCGGAGAACCGTCGCATGACCATTTCATGGCCGGTTCATCCTTATAGGATTTTGTAATGATCTCTACCTTTTTAGAGACCATAAAAGCAGAATAGAATCCCAACCCGAAATGACCGATAATCGCATTGGCATTATTCTTATATTTTTCCAAAAAAGAATTGGCGCTTGAGAAGGCAATTTGATTGATGTATTTATCTATTTCTTCTGCAGTTAAGCCAATTCCTCTATCAGAAATCGTAATGGTATCTTTGTCTAATGTGACTTTTATACTTAAATCACCCAATTCTCCTTTATATTCGCCCACCGAAGCCAATGTTTTCAACTTTTGAGTAGCATCTACTGCATTGGAAACCAACTCTCGCAGAAAGATTTCATGATCACTGTATAAAAACTTCTTAATGATGGGAAAAATATTTTCCGTTGTAACTCCGATTTTTCCTTTTTGTATATCCATAATCAGTTATATTTTAATATAAAATTGATTCCGGTTATTCTTTAACAAAAAAAATGCCAGTCTTTACCGGACTGACATTCTGTCAATAATTTTATCTTAACTAATTTTTATACACTTTCCTCTTTTTCCACCTTGGAAATTATCTTTTGATTCTCGGAATCAAAATCAATTTCAATTTTGTCACCTTCCGTTACTGAAGATTGAATGATCATTTCAGCCAATTCATCTTCCAAATATTTCTGGATGGCCCGTTTCAGAGGCCGGGCCCCAAATTGAACATCATATCCTTTGGAAGCGATGAATTCTTTTGCCTTATCCGTGATGGTAAGTGTATATCCCAAATTCTTAACCCGGTCATAAAAACCTTTAAGTTCGAGGTCAATAATTTTATAGATTGCGTCTTTATCCAGTTGGTCAAACATGATAATATCATCTATCCGATTTAAAAATTCAGGAGCAAAAGCTTTATTGAGTGCCTTTTGAATTACCCCGCGTGAAAATTCTTTATCGTCAGTACTTGAAGTGGAAGAAAATCCTATTCCTCGTCCAAAATCTTTTAACTGACGGGTTCCCACGTTGGAAGTCATTATTACCAATGTATTCTTGAAATCGATTCTGCGTCCCAAACTATCTGTCAAACGACCTTCGTCCAGCACTTGCAAAAGTAAATTGAATACGTCCGGGTGTGCTTTCTCTATTTCATCCAACAATATAACCGAATAAGGTTTTCTTCTGACTTTCTCCGTTAACTGTCCGCCTTCTTCATACCCTACATAGCCCGGAGGCGCTCCTATTAATCTGGAAACAGTAAATTTTTCCATGTATTCGCTCATATCGATACGAATCAAAGAATCGGTCGAATCAAACAAATATTCAGCCAATATCTTAGCTAAATGTGTTTTGCCGACACCGGTAGGACCTAAAAACATAAATGTACCGATCGGTTTATTTGGGTCTTTCAATCCGATTCTGTTACGCTGAATAGCCTTTACTACTTTTCCTACAGCCTCATCCTGTCCGATCACTTTTGCTCTCAATACATCTTTCATTTCCAGCAGTTTTTGATTTTCTGCTTTTGCAATTCGTTGCACAGGAACTCCCGACATCATCGCCACTACTTCCGCTACTTGTTCTTCATCCACAATTTCTCGGTTTTGTTGCAATTCTTCTTCCCATCGAGCCTTAGCCGTTTCCAATTGAAGCAAGTATTCTCTCTCTTTATCTCTGAAACTGGCAGCTAACTCAAAATTCTGTGATTTTACAGCTTGTAATTTGGATTGCTTGGTTTCTTCGATAGTTTCCTCCAGTTCTTCAATTGCTTTGGGCACTACAATATTGGAAATATGTACCCTTGAACCGGACTCATCCAATGCATCAATTGCTTTATCCGGAAAGTTACGGTCGCTAATATATCTTTCCGTCAATTTAACGCAAGCCTCCAATGCATCATCCGTATATATCACATTATGATGATCTTCATACTTAGGTTTAATATTTTGCAAAATCTGTAATGTTTCTTCCGGAGTAGTAGGATCTACCATTACTTTTTGGAAACGACGTTCCAATGCTCCGTCTTTCTCTATATTTTTCCTGTACTCATCTAAAGTAGTAGCTCCGATACATTGAATATCCCCCCTCGCCAAGGCAGGTTTTAACATATTAGCCGCATCCATGGAACCGGAAGCTCCGCCTGCACCTACAATCGTATGGATTTCATCAATAAATAAAATAATATTCGGATTTTTAGACAGCTCGTTTAATATTGCTTTGATTCTTTCTTCAAATTGTCCCCTGTATTTAGTACCGGCAACAATAGAAGCCATATCCAAATTAATAACTCTTTTGTCAAACAGGACACGAGAAACTTTTCTTTGTACAATTCTTAACGCCAGCCCTTCTACAATCGCAGACTTTCCGACTCCGGGTTCTCCGATCAAAACCGGGTTATTCTTTTTTCTGCGACTTAAAATTTGAGCCAATCGCTCAATTTCTATTTCTCTCCCCACAATAGGATCCAACCGGTTTTCTTCAGCTGCTCTTGTCATATCGATACCGAAACTGTCTAATACCGGCGTGTCGCTATTCTTATTTGCTCCCGATGTTGATTTAGATTCTTTCCTTCTTGAAAAATCATCTTCATCCTCATCATCATCTCCTTCAGTAAATCCGGCTCCGAATTTGGGATCTTCTTTCATTGATTCCGTAATTTCCTTATCTAAAAGAAGATTGTAAACTTTGGCATAATCAATGTCATTTTGTCTTAATGTTTTTGCCGCAAACGAATCTTCTTCTTTAAGAATTGCCAACAATAAATGTTCCGTATCCGTAGTTTTACTATTCAAATTCATTGATTCCAACATACTGATTCTTAATAATCTTTCCACACTTTTTTCTATTGTAAGATGGGTATCGGAACCGGTTTCATTCGATTCGAACAGTTCATTATCGATTTGTTGTTTAATTAAAGCCGGATCCACCCCCAGCATATTTATTATCGCTGATGCCGTACAATTCTCATCCCTTAAAATTCCCAATAAAAGGTGCTCAATGCCTACATAATTATTATGCAAGCGCCCGGCTTCCTCTCTACTGTAATTCAATATATCTTTTACGCTTTCCGAAAAATTCTTTTCCATAAATATTATTGTCAAAAAAAATTATACAAATATAATAATATTGTTCCATCAAAATACGTGCCGGCAATACATTTTTATATATTGTCCTACTATACCATAACCTCGAAAGATTTATGAATGTTTTATGTAATACAAAAAAAAGTTGTAACTTAGTGCGATTTTTTTGAACTTCTAATTGATTAAAGTTAAACAAATATAATTTTAAATGACTGATAATCTTGATCGAATTATTAAAATTGACATTGAAGAGCAGATGAAATCTGCTTATATAGATTATTCAATGTCAGTTATCGTCTCTCGTGCTTTACCTGATGTTAGAGATGGATTTAAACCTGTTCATCGCCGTGTTTTGTTTGGGATGAACGAATTGGGTAATACATCCGATAAACCATATAAGAAATCGGCAAGAATTGTTGGAGAGGTATTGGGTAAATTTCATCCGCATGGAGACAGTTCGGTATATTTTGCAATGGTACGTATGGCCCAACCGTGGTCTCTTCGCTATCCGATGGTGGACGGGCAAGGTAATTTCGGCTCTATCGATGGAGATTCTCCGGCTGCCATGCGTTATACGGAAGCTCGTTTAAGCAAACTGGCAGAAGAAATGCTGAAAGACATTGATAAAGATACTGTTGATTTTCAACTTAATTTTGATGATACACTTAAAGAACCTACGGTTTTACCTACCCGTATTCCGAATTTACTGATTAACGGAACTTCCGGGATAGCAGTAGGAATGGCAACCAATATGCCTCCTCATAATATGACAGAGGCAATTAATGCTTCCATAGCTTATATAGAATCTAAAGGAGAAATCGAAACGGATGAATTGATTCAATATATCAAAGCCCCTGATTTTCCAACAGGAGGATATATATACGGCTACAGTGGAGTAAGAGATGCTTTTGAGACAGGAAGGGGACGAATAATCGTAAGAGGAAAAGCTGAAATTGAAAATGAAAACGGCCGAGAAAAAATTATCATTTCTGAAATCCCCTATTTAGTTAACCGGGCCGAATTAATCAAACATATTGCCGATCTGGTAGGAGAAAAGAAAATAGAAGGAATTTCCAATGTTAATGATGAATCCGATCGTGATGGAATGAGGATTGTAGTTGACATTAAAAGGGACGGAAATTCCAGTGTCGTACTTAATAAGTTATATAAACTTACAGCTCTGCAATCTTCTTTCAGTGTTAATAATATAGCATTGGTAAACGGAAGACCCAAAACATTAAATCTTAAAGAAATAATAAAGTACTTCGTGGAACATCGTCACGAAGTGGTCGTTCGGCGTACAAAATTCGAATTGAAAAAGGCAGAAGAAAGAGCTCATATATTGGAAGGATTGATTATTGCTTCCGATAATATTGATGAAGTAATTGCCATTATACGTTCATCCGGCAGTCCGGCTGAAGCGATCGAACGCTTAATGGAAAAATTCAATCTGTCAGACATTCAGGCAAGAGCTATAGTGGAAATGCGCTTGCGTCAGCTTACCGGACTGGAACAAGATAAACTTCGTTCGGAATATGAGGAAGTACAAAAATTGATATCTCGTTTGAATGAAATTCTTTCGAATGAAGATGTTCGAATGCAAGTTATCAAAGACGAACTGAATGAAATAAAAGAAAAATACGGCGACAAACGTAAAACAGAAATCATTTATGCTACGGAAGAATTCAATCCTGAAGATTTCTATGCAGATGATGAAATGATTATTACAATCTCACATCTGGGTTATATCAAAAGAACCCCTTTGTCCGAATTCAGAACTCAATCGAGAGGAGGAGTAGGTGCAAAAGGATCCGAAACCCGGGATGAAGATTTTGTAGAATATATTTATCCGGCCAGTATGCATGCTACCATGCTTTTCTTTACACAAAAAGGAAAATGTTATTGGTTGAAAGTATACCAAATTCCGGAAGGTGCCAAAAATTCAAAAGGGAGAGCCATCCAAAATCTATTGAATATTGATCCGGATGACAAGGTGAATGCTTTTATCCGAATTAAACACTTAAATGATACCGATTTCATTAATTCTCATTATTTATTTTTCTGTACCAAAAAAGGTATCATCAAAAAAACACTTTTGGAAGCATATTCCCGTCCTCGTCAAAACGGGGTCATTGCGATTGCTCTGAGAGAGGATGATGAAGTAATCCAAGTCCGAATGACCAATGGTAATAATGAAATCATTATTGCCAATAAACAGGGTAGGGCTATTCGTTTTCATGAAAGTGCAGTTCGTTGTATGGGACGTACGGCTGCCGGAGTGATCGGAATGACATTGGCACCGGAAAGCGATGAAGTGATCGGAATGATTTGTTTAAAAGATCCGGAAAAAGAAACAGTCTTGGTAGTCTCGGAAAAAGGATACGGAAAAAGATCTCATATTGAAGATTATCGGATTACAAACAGAGGAGGAAAAGGAGTAAAAACTTTAAATGTAACAGAAAAGACCGGCCTATTGGTTGGAATTAAAAGTGTCACGGATGAAAATGATCTTATGATCATAAATAAATCCGGAATTGCCATCCGTGTAAAAGTCTCGGACCTGAATATTATAGGAAGAGCTACTCAAGGAGTACGATTGATTAATCTGGGTAAACGGCATGACGAAATCGCATCGGTATGTAAAGTTATGTCCGAACCGGAATGTGAAAATAACGAGAATTCAAAATCAGAAGAAATATCAGAAGAATAACAAATTAGTGTTCAAATTATTAAATTATCAAGCAATGAAAAAGTTGTCTCTCACATTAACATTATGTTTGGTTGCCGGTTTGTCTTTCGGACAAAAAAAAGCCGTTAGTGAGGCTAAAAATGAAATAAAAGGTGATAAACCAAACATCACGGAAGCAAGAAACCTGATCAAGGGAGCATTAGAGAATCCCGAAACTAAAGATTTGGCAGAAACATGGTTTGTAGCCGGGAATATTGAAAACAAACAGTTTGATATTGAAAGAACAAAGCAGTTACTGAACCAAGCTCCCAATGATAAAGTTATGTATGAAGCTCTCGGAGCTATTTTACCTTATTATAAAAAAGCAGATGAATTGGATCAACTTCCCAACGAAAAGGGAAAAGTGAAACCGAAGCATCGTAAAGATATAAAAGCTATTGTTTTGGCTAACCGGCCTTACTATATCAACGGAGGAGCTTATTATTTTGAAGAAAATGATTATCAAAAAGCTTATGATTTCTTTTCGGATTATTTGAATATCCCCAACTTACCCATGTTTCAAGGAGAAAAATTTGAAGAAGACTCCACTTATATTCAAATAAAGTATTATGCAGCTATTTCTGCTTCTCAAATGAAAGATTCTGAAAAAGCAATTGCTGCTTATGAAGATCTTAAAAAATATGATTATAAGTCCAATGAAGTTTATCAATTTCTTTGTTATGAATATGAACAAGCAAAAGATACTGTAAACTTGATTAAAACGCTGAAAGAGGGAGTCGAAAAATTCCCGGATGAACCTTATTACTTATTGACACTTATTAATCAATATATTTATACCAACCAAAATGATGAAGCTATTGATTATCTGAACGAAGCTATCGCCAGAAAACCCAACGAAGCTCAGTTGCACGATGTGTTGGGTAGGATTTATGAAAATAAGAAGGAATATCCAAAAGCAACAGAATGTTTTGAAAAAGCATTATCATTAGATCCTAATTATACCGATGCAATAGGAAATCTGGGTAGAATTTATTTTAATGAAGCGGTAGAAGCCCAATCGGCTGCTAATATGATAACTGATAACAGTGAATACAAAAAAGCAAAAGATAAAGCAAGAGATTTATTTAAAAAAGCACAGCCTTATTTTGAAAAAGCTCATCAGTTAAAACCTGACAATAGAGATTATATGATCGCCTTGCGGGGAATTTATTACAGCTTGGATATGGGAGATGAATTTGATGCAATTGAGGCAAAACTGGCAGAATAAATAATAGAGAAATCCAAATAAAAAATAAAACGGGCTAATCGTGTAAACGAAATAGCCCGTTTTTTTGCAGTATTATTTCATTTTTCATTGAATTTATAACTCAGTGCACCGGAAGGACAAGCTTTGATTTGAGAAATCAGTTCTTCTGTTGTCGCATTTCCTATTTGTATCCAAGGACGCTCTTTCGGTTTATAAACAGCCGGTAAAGTTGCCACACAAATTCCCGAATGAATACAAACATCCGGTTGCCAAATAATTGTTATTTCTCCGTTAGAATATTCATGTATCATATATTACATTCTTTTTTTAATTATATAACTCCATTCCGGATGGGTATTAATATATCTTGCAACAAAAGGGCATAAAGGTACCAATACCAATCTCTTTTTATCAATATCTGCCAGCGCTTTTTCTATCAACTGAGAGCCGATACCTTGTCCTTCTAACGGACCGGGAACTTCTGTATGAGTGAAGAATATCTCTCCGTTGACAGACTTGATATATTCTACCTTGGGAATGTAATCATCAATATGAAATTCATATTGGTTCTCTACTGTGTTATCAATTAATATATAATCTTCCATAATCTGAATTAATTATTATTTCTTATCAAACACTCGATATTTGCAATTTGTTTACAAACACCCCGATTAAATAATAATGCACTTCCCATAAATATATCTTTTTTTAAGAAAGAAATAACTTACTTATTTATTGGTTTTATACCTTGGTAATATTACTTTTGTCGAAAATAATTCTTTTTACAACAAAAAGAGAAAACAGCTATAAAAGATCATTCAATGAATTTATTGTTTTTAACATGGGATATTGATCCCGTTATATTCAACATCGGCTCTTTTGAATTGAGATATTACAGTTTGTGCTGGATATTGGCATTCCTTTCGTCTATTCTCATACTGAAAAGAATTTACATAAAAGAAAAGATTGACCTCGACTTATTGGGGAGTTTGGCTGTATATATTTTTCTCGGGGTTTTTATAGGGGCCCGCCTCGGACATTGTTTATTCTACGATTTTGAATATTATTCGGCTCACCCTTTGGAAATAGTATTCCCGATATCAAAAGACGCTGCCG
>DAIQOU010000444.1:0-4295 GCA_036787725.1 Bacteroidales bacterium | reverse complement strand
GCCAGCAAAACGAGTTTTTTCATGGTGATTTCCTTTCTCTGTTTTTCTGTTTTTTCTATAAAAAGAGCACAACACCAAGTTATAATCGTCGAAAATAAAATAAGAACGGCGTAAACCGGTTCCCAATTCATATAGAAATAATAGCTTGCTATTAATAAAAAATAATTCCTGAATCGAGGAGGAATCGTAAAATACAATAAACAGACAATAGGGAAAAACAGGAGGAATGCAAACGAATTAAACAACATGGAAATAGTATAAAGATTAGTATTTCGATAGCTTTTTATTTTTTCAATCCTTATTAACCCGAATGATTTTAAAAATTAATCAAGATAAAAAAGAAAGCTTAAGATACTTTTCACTTCTCTCTTTTTAATGATTTAGTGGTACAAATATAATTTTAGGATAGACATGAAAATATGTTTTGGAAGTCATTTTTGGAGTTGAATTTTTCTATTTTCGAAAAAATCAATGAGAGAAATGTCGGTTTGGGGTTATTTCCTCCCGGGAAATTATTTTTTTTTACTTATATCAAAAACAGCGATCTCAATAAAGGTTCAAACAGACAATCTTTCTGATCTGTTTTTCTTTTTGACGATCCGGAGATAATTGTCCTCCGTTTTCTCCGGGAATGAGGATGATCGATTTCTCGGAAAAATGCCATTTATTATTTACATGATAAGAGAGTGGATAATTCCTTTAAGGTTAAATGAAAAATCCCTAACAAAAAAATGTTAGGGATCGGAAGCTCTTGCCGGAGCAAGGGTTTACAGCATCATAATTCCATCTATCTTGGCTGCTTGTCTGTAATAGATCACAACATCATCCGCATCGTTTACCTGTACTTTTACGGTTACACAGGTATACTTGCCGTTTTTACTGTCTCTTGTCGAGATGTCGGCACTCGGAGTTCCGAAGATGGAGTATAATTTGGCGATTGTACTTTGTTCCGAAGGGACAATATATTTAAAGAGATAGTCAGAAGGAAATGAGTGTGTTTCTTCCAGTTTTTCCTTGAATCTCAAATAAAAATCGTCTATGTGCAAATTTTTATCGTTCTCTAATATTTCATATTTTGTATTCATACTATTATCAAAGCAAAGATTGAGCCGGCAATAGAGATGTGTCAAATTGGCAGGATTAATGCGGTTTGAACAGCTGACCTGTTATTAATTAAGTCTTCTTTCTCATCAAATTATACCCGGAATCGCACAAAATTAACATCTTAGATGCAAGAAATTGTTCGTTCCATCACGGTGAAACGAGCGTTTGTCCACGGTGGAACGAGCGTTCCACCGCGAGGGAACGCTCGTTCCTATGCATAGGAACGAGAAAATAAATGCATAACAAAAATTAATTTTTCGCATTAAAAAGAGTAATTCCGTATGATAAAAGACGTAATATTATTCATTCATTATTCAACGCATTTACGGGATTGGCTGTAGCAGCCTTCCAACTCTGCCAACTGACAGTCGTACCCGAAATGAATAATACCGTTAAACCGGTAAGCGGAAATATGTACCAGAAAACAGGCACTTTATAAGAAAACTGCTCGAGCCAGTGTTGTACAATATAATATGCAATAGGAATGGAAATAACGAATGCTATACCCAGTTGTATTAGTAAATTACGGTTAAGCATTAACACAATTTCTTTTTCTGTGGCTCCATTCACTTTGCGCAATCCTATTTCCTTCACTTTAAAATGGGCATTAAACATCACCAGTCCGTATATTCCCATCACAGCAATGATAACCGTAAAAATACCGAATACCCCGATCAGTTGTGAAATATTGCTTTCTCGTTTATAAAGGTCGTTTAATGTTCCGTCCAGAAAAGCGGCCTCTGCGTCGCTATCGCTAACGTTTTTTAAAGTTTTATTGATAAATTGCAGGGTGGAAGAAACATCTTTGCCGGTAATTTTTGCGAATGCATACCCGTATTTTTCGCCTCCCAATCCAAATGCCATTGGTTTAATGGGTTCGTGTAAGGATTCGAAGTGAATGTTATCCATTGTTCCAACGATTGCAGCTTTATAAGAACCGTCTGCCCAACTGTCGAATCTTTTTCCTATGATTGTTTCATCATAACCGTATTTATCCAGGAACTTATGATTAAAAATAAGTTTCTCCTTTTCATTACTGTCTCCATCTTTAAATCCTTCTCCGTTAGTCACATTTACACCAAAAAAATCCAAAAAATTAGGATATACGCGCCAAATGGTAAATTCAACCTGTTGTCCTTCAAAATCACGTCTCCAACTTGCTCGAACTGCTCCCGGCAAGTGTGAGCCGGCAGTAAAATCAACAATCCGGGGATTCTTCATCAACTCCGCTTTAAATGTTTCGATATTAGTTGTCAGTTTAGAGGAAGGCATATATACGATATTTTCTTTTTCTATTCCCCATGAGTATCCTTTCATAAAATCATTCTGCACTTTTATAAAGGACGATATGATAATAAGGATTATTGCCGTAAGAAATTGGAAAATGATTAATCCGTTTCTCACTCTCACACCTTTAAGGGAAGTGGAGAAAGAACCGTTCAGCGTCATGGTCTCTTTCACCGACGTTGCATAGTGTGCCGGATACAATCCGATAATAAATGCCAGTAAAGTAACAATCAGTCCGAAAAATATTATTTTATCCCAATTGTCGGTAAACGAAAAATCGGAAATAATCAACGTGAAAAATTCAGATCCCCGTAGGATATAAATATAAATCACTGCCAATATAAACGAAACAGTTGTAAGAAAAACTCCTTCGAACGAAATCGCTATCTTCTGCAAAGATTTTTTGACACCCATTATTTTATGGACATTAATGCTTTTTATTCTCGAAGGAATCATGGCAATTGTAAGATTGACAAAATTGGTAAACGCTATTATTAAAACAATAATGCCGATTACGAACAAGGAATAGGTTAATACTTTATTTCCTTTCCCGAATCCTTCTAAGAAATGCAGATCGGCAAACGAAGTCAGTTTATATTCTCTGTCCTGCAATTCTTCTTTACCCATGTATTCCGGGGCGTTTAATTTTTCTTTCAGGACAGGATAATTAGCGGGTGAAACCTTTACATACAGCCGATAAATGGTGTTGTCAAATATATCGTTCTTATCCATAAAAGTATAAATTCCGTTACTGATACTTGAGTTGGAAGGGTAATCCTTACATACGGCTACAATGGTTTTAGGTGCTGTAAGATCATAAGTTTCCGGATTATACAATGATTCTTTTATAAAAAACTCCTTTCCAATAGGATCTTGGTCACCAAATATTTTTTTTGCTGCACTTTCGGTTATCATTGCATAATTAAGCCCGCGGTATAATTGGGATTTATTACCTGATATTATTTCTGAGGGGAAAATATCCAACATATTTACGGTAGCGGCTTTCAGATTCTCGGTGAAGTCGGAGGATTGTCCTTCAGAGGTGCGGATGCTTATCAAGGCATCCATATCTGTTCCCATTACCATATGGTCTTCAATTTCAGGGAATTTATTGACTATATTTAAAACCGCGCCTTTACCCATCGCTCCATCATTAAAACCGCTTGTATTGGGCAGGTGGCGTGACAAGTAGTATATCTCCTCCGTATTTTTTATGCTTTTATTAAACGAAAAATCATAACTTACTTGGAGCATGGTTACAATGAACACCGCAAAAGCAACCGAAAGCCCGAGTATATTGATAACAAAAAACGATTTGAATTTTTTGTTCAGAAAAATCAAGTTGTTAACAAAAAATTTCATGACTGTATAGGTTATATAAGTTTATTTATTACAAAATGCATCATCCTAAGACTGCAATATTTGATGTTATTTGCATTTTTTATCTGTTCATGCATCGAATATTACGCCAACATAATAAAAAGGCTCTTTTTCAACAAGATAAAAATCTAAAAAAGAAATCGGATTGTAAAAAGATTTTACAATATTAAGTGGATTATTTTACACTTGAGTTATTCCAAATTTTATATTCATAATGATATAGAAGCAACGATTGAGTGGGGAACAGGATTGTGTTGGCAGTTGGTGGGCATTAAATTATGCTTCTTCCATATCGAAGCGCCTGCCCGATGATCCCGTTGATGAAAAAGGGATTGCTCCGGATATATATTTGCCTCCCGGTACGAATTGGCCGGATATGGTATATGAGTTAATTGATGGAAAATATTGAAATGGTATAATTTAGGGAATGAGTTCCTTCAATTCTACTTCCAACGCATTTGCAATCTTAATCAACGTACCAATAGTGAAATTACTTCTGCCTTTTTCTATTCTGATTAGATTAT
>DAIQOU010000051.1:0-15962 GCA_036787725.1 Bacteroidales bacterium | reverse complement strand
GGAAAAAATCTTCCATGCACTGTTATCGAAGTAGGTCCTTGTGTTGTTACTCAAGTAAAAACGCTTGACAAAGATGGCTATCAAGCAATTCAATTGGGATTTCAGGCAAAGAAGGAAAAGCATTCTTCCAAGCCGGAGATCGGTCATTGCAAGAAAGCCGGAGTAGCACCGCAGAGACACTTGGCCGAGTTCAAAGGTTTCGAAGGAGAATACAAATTGGGAGATGTACTTTCAGTTACCGATGTGTTCGAAGGAGAAGTGTATGTGGATGTAATAGGGACATCTAAAGGGAAAGGATTTCAAGGAGTTGTGAAGCGTCACGGATTTCGCGGGGTTGGAGAGGCTACACTCGGACAAAGTGATCGCCAACGTCATCCGGGATCCATTGGAGCCTGTTCTTATCCTGCAAAGGTTTTTAAGGGTACTCGTATGGCCGGTCAAATGGGTAACGAAAGAGTTACAATACAAAATCTTGAAATTATTAAGCTTATTCCCGAACATAATCTTTTGTTATTAAAAGGATCTGTTCCGGGAGCTAAAGGTTCAATCGTATCAATACAAAAGTAATGGAATTAAGCGTATATACTATAAAAGGAGAAGATACCGGAAAAAAGATCACTCTAAATGATTCTGTCTTTGGAATTGAACCCAATGATCATGCCATTTATTTGGATGTAAAACAATATATGGCCAATAATCGTCAGGGTACTCACAAATCGAAAGAGAGAAGTGAAATGTCCGGAAGTACTCGTAAGCTGATTCGTCAGAAAGGAAGTGGAGGAGCAAGAAGAGGAGACATTAATTCTCCGGTACTGGTAGGCGGAGCTCGTGTATTCGGTCCTAAACCAAGAGATTATTCTTTCAAATTGAATAAAAAAGTAAAAGGATTGGCACGCAGGTCGGCTTTATCTTATAAAGTAAAAGATAATGCAATTACCGTAGTAGAGGACTTTTCATTCGAGGCACCTAAAACAAAGGAATTTATTGCATTGACCAAGAATTTGAAGATAGATGATAAAAAATTATTGCTGGTGCTTCCGACCAATGATAAAAATATTTATTTGTCTGCCCGTAATCTTCAACAAGTAAAAGTTACCACTGTTTCTGAACTTAGTACTTATTCACTGTTGGATGCTGCTCGGTTGGTTCTATTGGAAAGTTCGTTGACTGCAATTAATAATATAAAATAAAGCGAGGATATTGAGATGGGAATTATCATTAAGCCGATTATAACAGAAAAACAAACCATGATTAGTGAAAAAATGCCTAATCGTTATGGTTTTCGTGTTTCTCCTAGTGCAAATAAATCGCAAATTAAGGCAGCAGTAGAAGCATTATATGATGTGAAAGTGGTTCAAGTCAATACGATGAAGTATTCCGGGAAGAGAAAATCCAGATATACCAAATCCGGAGTTATTCAAGGAAAAGAATCATCTTTTAAGAAAGCAATAGTAACATTAAAAGAAGGAGAAACAATTGATTTCTTCAGTAATATTTAATAAAAACAATGGGTATTCGTAAATTAAAGCCTACTACACCGGGGCAAAGACACAAGATTATTGGTACATTTAGTGAAATCACTGCTAGTGTGCCAGAGAAATCGCTTGTAGTCGGTAAGACAAAGTCGGGAGGTCGTAACAACCGAGGTAAAATGACGATGCGTTATATCGGAGGCGGCCATAAACGCAAATACAGAATTATCGATTTTAAGCGAAGAAAAGACGGTATTCCGGCCACTGTTAAATCGATCGAGTATGATCCGAATCGTTCTGCTCGTATTGCATTGTTATACTATGCAGATGGGGAAAAAACATATATTGTTGCTCCCAATGGCTTGGAAGTAGGTCAAACAGTGATGTCGGGAAAAGAAGCAGCACCTGAAATCGGAAATGCATTGCCGCTCCTCAATATTCCGTTGGGAACTGTAATTCATAATATTGAATTGCGTCCCGGACAAGGGGCTAAAATGGTGCGTTCGGCAGGAGCATTTGCTCAAATTGTTTCCCGCGAAGGAGGATATGTTATCATAAAGATGCCTTCCGGAGAAACAAGAAAGATCCTTTCGACTTGTAAAGCTACTATCGGAAGTGTAGGAAATTCGGATCATGCGCTTGAAAAGTCAGGTAAAGCAGGAAGAACAAGGTGGTTGGGACGTCGTCCTCGTGTACGTGGAGTTGTAATGAATCCGGTTGATCACCCGATGGGTGGAGGTGAAGGACGTGCATCCGGCGGTCATCCCAGATCTCGCAAGGGATTATATGCTAAAGGTCTGAAAACCAGATCTCCGAAGAAGCATTCTTCTAAGTATATTATTGAAAGACGGAAAAAGTAACCTGATTAATTAAGAGTAATTTATGAGTCGTTCGTTAAAAAAAGGACCTTACATTAACATCAAATTAGAGAAGAAAGTATTGTCCATGAATGAATCCGGTAAGAAATCGGTAATAAAAACATGGGCAAGGGCTTCGATGATATCACCTGATTTTGTAGGGCATACAATCGCTGTTCATAACGGAAATAAATTTATTCCTGTATATATTACCGAAAATATGGTAGGACATAAATTGGGAGAGTTTTCTCCTACACGCATATTCCGCGGACATGCCGGAAATAAGAAAAAATAAAAGGATTTTGAGCAACTGAAAAATAGAAAAATAATATATGGGTGCTAGAAAAAGAATATCGGCCGAACAACGGAAAGAGGCACAAAAGAATATGTATTTCGCCAAGTTGCGGAATGTGCCCACTTCTCCCCGAAAGATGCGTTTAGTCGCAGATATGGTTCGTGGGATGGAGGCATTCAGAGCTCTCGGAGTTTTGAAGTTTTCGAATAAGGAGGCTGCAGTCAGAGTTGAAAAATTGCTTCGTTCGGCAATTTCCAATTGGGAGCAAAAAAATGAACGCAAAGCTGAAAGTGGTGAATTATACATAACATCAATAAGCGTAGATTCTGCAACTATGTTGAAGAGAATGCGTCCTGCACCGCAAGGTCGGGGTTATCGTATCCGTAAACGTTCGAATCACGTAACATTGTTTGTTGATACAAAAAATGATAATCAAAATTAATTGCTAAATGGGACAAAAAGTTAATCCGATAAGTAATCGATTAGGAATAATCCGCGGATGGGATTCCAATTGGTATGGAGGCAATAATTATGGTGATACTTTGTTAGAAGACAGCAAGATCCGTAAATACCTCAATGCCCGTCTCGCTAAAGCAAGTGTATCTCGCATTGTTATTGAACGCACGTTGAAATTGGTAACTATAACTGTTTGTACTGCCCGTCCGGGAATTATTATCGGAAAAGGCGGACAAGAGGTTGATAAGTTGAAAGAAGAGTTGAAAAAGATTACCGATAAAGAAGTTCAGATCAATATTTTTGAGGTAAAAAGACCTGAATTGGATGCTGTGATTGTAGCTAACAACATAGCTCGTCAATTGGAAGGAAAGATTGCTTATCGTCGAGCCATCAAGATGGCAATTGCTTCTACTATGCGTATGGGAGCGGAAGGAATCAAGGTTCAGATATCCGGGCGTTTGAATGGAGCTGAAATGGCTCGTTCAGAGATGTATAAGGAAGGAAGAACTCCGTTGCACACGTTGCGCGCCGATATTGATTATTCACTGGCGGAAGCTTTAACCAAAGTAGGATTATTGGGGGTTAAAGTCTGGATTTGTCGGGGAGAAATTTATGATAAAAGGGATTTGGCTCCTTCGTTCACTTCTTCCAAAGACTCCGGTCGCAGAGGAGGAAACAATTCAGGAAACAGAGGAGAAAGACCTTTTAAGAAAAGGGTTCCGAGAGAGAAAAAGTAATGGGTTAAATTCCGGAGGTCACTTTATGGATCTCCAAAAATAAAAAAGTAAATGTTACAACCGAAAAAGACGAAATTCAGAAGATCACAAAAGGGTCGGATGAAAGGCAATGCTCAAAGAGGAAATCAATTGTCATTCGGTTCTTTTGGTATAAAATCATTGCAATCAAAATGGATTACAGGTCGTCAGATTGAAGCTGCCCGTATCGCTGTAACTCGTTATATGCAACGTCAAGGTCAGGTTTGGGTTAGAATTTTCCCGGACAAACCGATTACCAAAAAGCCGGCAGAAGTACGTATGGGTAAGGGGAAAGGATCTCCGGAAGGATTTGTTGCCCCTGTAACTCCGGGAAGAATTATCTTTGAAATAGAAGGAGTTCCGTTTGATGTTGCAAAAGAAGCATTGCGTCTTGCAGCTCAGAAATTACCGGTGACAACCAAATTTATAGTAAGACGTGATTATGATTTACAAAATCAAAATATGTGATTGTTATGAAGATTGCAGAAATAAGAGAATTAACAATTGATGAATTGAGAGAAAGACTTGATGCTGAAGTTATAGCATATGATCAAAAGAAAATCAATCACAGCATTTCTCCATTGGACAGTCCGGCCACTATTACAAAAGCGCGCAGGGATATAGCACGTATGAAAACAGAATTGCGTCAAAGAGAACTTAATAATCAGTCTAATTGATGGAAACGAGAAATTTAAGAAAAGAAAGAATTGGGGTTGTTTTTAGTAATAAGATGGATAAATCTATCACCGTTGCTGTAAAATGGAAAGAAAAGCACCCTATATATGGAAAGTTCGTTAATAAAACGAAGAAATTCCATGCTCATGACGAAAAAAATGAATGTAATATCGGGGATACCGTAAAAATTATGGAAACTCGTCCGCTGAGCAAAACAAAGAGATGGAGATTAGTGGAAATAATTGAAAAAGCAAAATAATTATGATACAACAAGAATCGAGACTTTCTGTAGCTGATAACAGTGGTGCAAAAGAAGTGCTTTGTATCCGTGTATTGGGTGGAACCAGAAGACGCTATGCTTCTGTTGGAGATATAATTGTTGTTGCCGTAAAGAATGTCATACCGTCAAGTGATATTAAAAAAGGTGCGGTGTCGAAAGCTGTAATTGTACGAACAAAGAAAGAAGTACGCCGTCCCGATGGTTCTTACATCCGTTTTGATGACAATGCTTGTGTATTATTGAATAATGCGGGAGAAATAAGAGGCAGTCGTATTTTTGGTCCTGTAGCCAGAGAGCTTCGTGCAACTAATATGAAAATTGTTTCGTTAGCACCCGAAGTACTGTAATTTTTGACAACAAAAGGAAATGAGCAAATTACATATTAAGAAAGGCGATATAGTTTTTGTTAACGCCGGAGATGACAAAGGAAAAACCGGACGAGTACTAAAAGTATTTGTCAGTAAAAGCCGTGCTCTCGTTGAAGGCGTTAATCTGGTATCCAAGCATACCAAGCCAAATGCAAAAAATCCTCAAGGAGGTATTGAGAAAAAAGAGGCTCCGGTCCATATTTCAAATTTAAATGTGTTGGATCCTAAAACCGGAAAACCTGCCCGTATTGGACGCAAGTTGAATGAAAAGAATAAGTTGGTTCGGTTTTCTAAAAAAACAGGGGAGGTAATCAAGTAATGAACAATACAGCAAATCTAAAAAAAGTATATCAGGAAAAAATAGTTCCTGCTTTAATGAAAGAATTTTCTTATACATCCGTAATGCAGGTCCCGGTATTGAAAAAGATTGTTATTAATCAAGGATTGGGTGCTGCAGTTGCGGATAAGAAATTAGTGGATGTTGCTATTGCCGAACTCACTGCCATTGCCGGACAAAAAGCGGTAGCTACGATTTCTCGTAAGGACATATCAAATTTTAAGTTACGTAAAAAAATGCCCATTGGCGCGATGGTAACATTACGCCGGGAAGTTATGTATGAATTTTTGGAACGATTGGTACGTGTTGCGCTTCCCCGTATTCGTGACTTCAAAGGGATTGAGAGCAAACTGGACGGAAGAGGCAATTACACCTTAGGTATAGATGAGCAAATCATTTTCCCCGAAATTAATATTGATAATATCACTAAAATATTGGGAATGAATATTACCTTTGTAACTTCTGCTAAAACAGATGAGGAAGGGTATGCTTTGTTAAGAGAATTCGGGCTTCCTTTTAAGAACGTAAATAAAGATTAAGATATGGCTAAAGAATCAATGAAAGCGCGTGAGGTGAAGCGTGCAAAACTGGTTGCCAAATATGCTGAAAAGAGAGCTAAATTAAAAGCTGAGGGGAATTATGAAGCATTGCAGGCATTACCTAAAAATGCATCTCCTGTTCGATTGCATAATCGTTGCAAATTGACCGGGAGACCTAAGGGATATATTCGTCAATTTGGTGTTTCCCGGATTCAATTCAGGGAAATGGCTTCTGCCGGACTCATTCCCGGGGTGAAAAAAGCCAGTTGGTAAAATGATGTATTCCGATATTTTGAAATACAAACAAAGTGAATGTTAAATATTGTTCGGAAGATCCGAATCAATTTAATTAAAAATTATGACAGATCCTATTGCAGATTTTCTAACCAGAATTAGAAACGCTATTAAAGCAAAACACAGAGTTGTGGAGGTTCCGGCCTCAAATCTCAAAAAGGAAATTACAAAAATCCTTTTTGAAAAAGGATACATTCTTAATTATAAGTTTGTAGAAGAGGGTCCTCAAGGTTCTATTAAAATAGCCTTGAAATATGATCCGGTAAATAAAGTAAATGCAATCAAAAAACTACAACGGGTTTCAACTCCCGGGTTGCGTAGGTATGTGGGATACAAAGAGATGCCCAGAGTATTGAATGGTCTTGGTATAGCTGTACTTTCTACTTCCAAAGGAGTAATGACCGATAAAGAGGCGCGTGATTTGAAAATTGGGGGAGAAGTATTGTGTTATGTTTATTAAAATCTAGGAGGAAAAAGTTATGTCAAGAATAGGAAAATTACCCATTACAATACCGGCAGGAGTAACTTTTAGTCTTAAAGATGATATTGTTACGGTGAAAGGCCCGAAAGGAGAATTATCCCAGAAAATTAATCCTGATATCAAATTTGAGTTAGACGATAATGTATTGGTAGTTTCGAGACCGTCGGACGAAAGACAACACCGTGCATTGCATGGGTTATATCGTTCGTTGGTGAATAATATGGTTGTAGGTGTATCTCAAGGTTATAAAAAAGAACTCGAGCTTGTAGGTGTGGGTTATCGGGTTTCTAATACAGGAAATTTATTAGAATTTTCCTTAGGGTATACCCATAGTATTTTTATGATGTTGCCTTCGGAGATAAAAGTGGAAACAAAAAGTGAAAGAAATAAAAATCCGCTTCTTATTTTAGAATCAACAGACAAGCAATTGTTGGGGCAAATTTGTGCAAAAATTCGTTCATTCCGGAAGGTAGAGCCTTATAAAGGAAAAGGAATTCGTTTTGTGGGTGAAGAGATTCGCAGGAAGTCCGGAAAGTCAGCGTCTAAATAAATCATAAAAAATTGAAATTATCATGACAACAAAGGAATTAAGAAGAATCAAAATAAAACACCGTGTTAGAAAGAAAATCTCGGGAACTTCCGACCGCCCTCGATTGACGGTATTCAGAAGTAACAAACAAATATATGCACAAGTCGTTGATGATTTGTCCGGGAAAACACTGGCTGCAGCTTCTTCTTTGGGAATTACAGAAAAAGCTCCCAAGAAAGAAATTGCATCTAAAGTAGGAGAAATGATTGCAAAAAAATCCAAGGAAGCCGGTATTCAAGTAGTAATATTTGACCGTAATGGATATTTATATCATGGAAGAGTGAAAGAATTGGCGGAAGCTGCACGTAAAGGAGGACTTAAATTTTAAGAAAATGGCAGTAAATAATAAAGTAAAGTCTACAAATGACTTAGAGTTGAAAGATAGATTAGTTGCCATCAATCGGGTTACCAAAGTTACCAAAGGAGGCCGAGCTTTCAGCTTTGCTGCGATTGTTGTAGTCGGAAATGAAGACGGTATCGTAGGATGGGGATTAGGTAAGGCCGGTGAAGTAACTTCCGCAATTGCAAAAGGAGTTGAAGCTGCAAAGAAAAATTTGGTAAAAGTACCTGTTTACAAAGGTACTATTCCTCATGAACAATTGGCGAAATTTGGTGGAGCTGAAGTTTTTATTAAACCTGCAACTCATGGTACCGGAGTAAAAGCCGGGGGTGCGATGCGTGCCGTATTGGAGAGTGTCGGTGTTACGGATGTATTGGCTAAATCTAAAGGTTCTTCCAATCCTCACAACTTGGTAAAGGCTACTATTGCAGCCTTATGTGAGTTAAGAGACCCTGCCATGGTTGCTCAAAACAGAGGTATTTCGGTAGAAAAGGTGTTTAAAGGATAATTGAAAAAGTATGGCCACAATAAAAATAAAACAAGTAAAAAGTCGTATTAAATGTCCGAAGGATCAAAAAAGAACCCTTGATGCACTTGGTCTCAGAAGGTTAGGACGAGTAGTGGAACATGAAGCCAATCCTGCTATTTTAGGCATGGTGAAGAAAGTCAAACATTTGGTTTCAGTTGAAGAATAAATTAGTATAGGGAAATAAAAAGCACATAAAATATGAATTTATCTAATTTAAAACCTGCAAAGGGTTCTACTAAGACCCGTAAGAGGATAGGACGGGGTCCCGGCTCGGGATTAGGAGGTACTTCTACCAGAGGACATAAAGGAGCTAAGTCAAGATCCGGTTATTCTCGGAAGATTGGTTTTGAGGGAGGACAAATGCCTATTCAAAGACGTTTGCCCAAATTCGGATTCAAAAATATTAATCGTATCGAGTATAAAGCAATTAATATTGATACGATTCAAAAATTAGCGGATGACCGTAAACTTACAAAGGTTGGCATTGAAGAACTGATTGAAGCGGGATTTATTTCGTCCAAGCAGTTAGTTAAAATTCTTGGTAAAGGTAGTATTACTGCAAAATTGGATGTAACGGCTCATGCTTTTTCCAAAACAGCAGAAGCTGCTATCCTGGCCGCAGGTGGAACCGTTGTTAAACTCTAATGTATAATGAGAGCAGTTGATACAATTAAAAATATTTGGAAGATTGAGGATTTGAGAAATCGAATCCTCACTACCTTTCTTCTTATTGTCATATACCGGTTGGCTTCTTTCGTCGTTTTGCCCGGTATTGATTCAAAAGCGTTGTCTGCTTTACAATCACAAACTTCAGAAGGATTATTGTCCCTGTTAGATATGTTTTCGGGAGGCGCTTTTTCCAATGCCTCCATTGTCGCATTGGGGATTATGCCTTATATATCTGCATCCATTGTGATTCAGTTATTGGGAATCGCAATTCCTTCTTTTCAGAAGATGCAACGGGAAGGAGAAAGCGGACGAAGAAAAATGAATCAATATACGCGTTATTTGACTCTCATTATTTTGGTATTGCAAGCACCGACTTATTTGATCAATTTGAATGTTCAAATGGCACAAGTCGGGGCATCCATGCCTTCCGGAATTTGGTTTACAATTTCTTCTACTATTATTTTGGCTGCAGGCTCTATGTTTGTACTTTGGCTGGGGGAACGGATTACGGATAAGGGGATTGGAAATGGAGTGTCATTTATCATCATGGTAGGTATTATTGCTCGGTTACCTCATTCTTTGTTTCAGGAATTCTTTTCAAGATTGAGTGAGAATACCGGAGGATTGGTTGCTTTCCTTGTTGAAATAGTCTTCTTGTTATTTGTTATTGCCGGAGCTATTATGTTGGTACAAGGTACACGTCGAATCCCGGTGCAGTATGCTAAACAAATGATAGGAAACCGACAATATGGAGGTGCCAGACAATATATTCCCTTGAAAGTAAATGCGGCCAATGTGATGCCTATCATTTTTGCGCAAGCCATTATGTTTATTCCTATTTCGTTGGTCGGATTTACAAACCCGACGGGAGATGGATTTTGGTCGAACCTAATGCGACCGTTAATGGATAATACCGGTTTTTGGTATAATTTTATTTTCGCGGTGTTGATTATCGTATTTACTTATTTTTATACTGCAGTTACTATTAATCCTACCCAGATGGCTGAGGATTTAAAAAGGAATAATGGATTTATTCCCGGGATTAAACCCGGAAAAAAGACGGCTGAGTATATTGATGAAATTATGTCGAGAATCACATTTCCGGGATCGTTGTTTTTGGCTTTAGTTGCTATCATGCCCGCTTTTGCTGCTATTTTTGGAGTAAGTGCCGAATTTTCTCAGTTTTTTGGAGGAACTTCATTGCTCATTTTGGTAGGAGTGGTGTTGGATACATTACAACAAGTAGAAAGTCACCTATTGATGCGTCATTATGATGGTTTGTTGAAAACCGGAAGAATAAAAGGTCGTCAAAGTTCAGCTTATTAATATAAATGATATATTTAAAGACAGACGAAGAAGTAGAGTTAATGCGGGAAGCCAATTTATTGGTTGGAAAGACTTTGGCTGAAGTTGCGAAGATTATAGCTCCGGGTATTACTACATTGGAGTTGGATAAAGTGGCAGAAACTTTTATTCGGGATAATGGAGCCATTCCTGCTTTTTTGGGATATAACGGATTTCCGAATTCACTTTGTATTTCGGTGAATGAAGTTGTTGTTCATGGAATCCCTTCAACATATGTTTTGAAAGAGGGTGATATTGTTTCTGTTGATTGCGGTACTAAATTGAATGGTTTTACCGGAGACTCGGCTTATACATTTTGTGTGGGGGAGGTGAAAGAAGAGGTGAAACGCTTGCTGAAAGTTACCCAAGAAGCTTTATACATCGGAATTGAAAATGCAGTGGAAGGGAAGAGAATCGGAGATATCGGAAATGCAATTCAAACCTATTGTGAGAATAACGGATATTCTGTTGTTCGTGAATTGGTAGGACACGGGATAGGACGTGAAATGCATGAAGATCCTCAAGTTCCGAATTATGGAAAAAAAGGATATGGTCCGTTATTGCGGACGGGAATGTGTATTGCTATTGAACCCATGATCAATTTTGGAAAAAAACGGGTTGTTTTTGAGAAAGATGGCTGGACTGTAAGAACTGCAGACCGAACTCCTTCTGCTCACTTTGAACATACAGTAGCTGTCAGACAAGGAAAAGCAGATATTTTATCATCGTTTGAATTTATAGAAGAAGTATTGAAAAATAAGCTAACTTGATTTAATTTATGGCTAAACAAGCAGCAATAGAACAAGATGGAATTATTGTTGAAGCATTGTCGAATGCAATGTTTAGGGTTGAACTGGAAAATGGACATGAAATAACAGCCCATATTTCAGGGAAAATGCGTATGCATTACATTAAAATTTTACCCGGAGATAAGGTTAAAGTTGAAATGTCTCCTTATGATTTGACAAAAGGCCGAATTTCATTTAGATATAAATAAAGTAAAAATCAAAAATATGAAAGTAAGAGCATCTTTAAAGAAACGCACTCCTGAGTGTAAGATTGTCAGAAGAAAAGGGCGTTTATATGTGATAAATAAGAAGAATCCCAAGTATAAACAACGTCAAGGATAATTTATTATTTTTGTTGAAATTTTTTTGAAAAAATGGCTATAAGAATAGTAGGAGTAGATTTACCCCAAAATAAAAGAGGAGAGGTTGCATTGACCTATATATATGGTATCGGACGCAGCGCCTCGAATAAAATTTTGTCTGAAGCAGGTATTGATAGAGATATCAAGGTAAAGGATTGGACTGATGAACAAGCTGCTGCAATACGTGAGATTATTGGTTCTAAATACAAAGTGGAAGGTGATCTCCGTTCTGAAGTTCAGTTAAATATCAAGCGATTAATGGATATTGGCTGTTACCGGGGAATTCGCCATCGTATTGGTTTACCGGTGAGAGGTCAGAGTACAAAAAATAATGCTCGGACCCGTAAAGGTCGGAAAAAAACAGTTGCAAACAAGAAAAAAGCAACTAAGTAAAATCAGTTGATTATTAAAATTACGGAATAATTATATGGCAAAAAAAACAGTCGCAGCAAAGAAAAGAGTGGTAAAAGTTGATGCAACCGGTCAGCTTCATATTCATTCATCATTTAATAATATTATTGTTACTCTTGCGAATAGCGAAGGACAGGTAATTTCTTGGTCTTCTGCCGGCAAGATGGGATTCAGAAGTTCTAAGAAGAATACTCCCTATGCTGCTCAGATGGCAGCACAAGATTGTGCAAAGATTGCTTATGACTTGGGATTGAGAAAAGTAAAAGCATATGTTAAAGGTCCCGGTAACGGACGTGAGTCTGCGATTAGGACTATACATGGAGCTGGAATTGAAGTAACAGAGATCATTGACGTTACTCCGCTTCCTCATAATGGATGTCGTCCACCCAAAAGAAGAAGAGTTTAATAAATATTTCCTTCTGCATAACGGATACCGATAAGTGAATAAGATTGCAAACACCTCTCTGCAATCGCGGCTGCACAAGTTTGTTCCGGCAGAGTAAAAAAAAGAATTAAAAAATGGCTAGATATATTGGACCAAAAACTAAAATTGCCCGTAAGTTTGGAGACGCAATTTTCGGACCGGATAAAGTTCTCAGTAAGAAAAATTATCCTCCCGGGCAACACGGAAATGCCAGAAAAAGAAAAACATCCGAATATGGAATTCAACTTCGCGAGAAGCAAAAAGCGAAGTATACTTATGGCGTGTTGGAAAAACAATTTCGGAATTTATTTGATAAAGCACAACGATCTAAAGGGATTACCGGAGAGATCTTAATCCAATTGTTGGAGTGTCGCTTGGATAATGTTGTTTTTCGGATGGGGTTGGCTCCTACAAGAGCGGCAGCTCGTCAGTTAGTTTCGCATCGTCATGTGGTTGTAGATGGAAAAGTCGTGAATATTCCTTCTTATTCCGTAAAACCCGGGCAGATTGTCGGCATCAGAGAACGTTCTAAATCATTAGAAGTAATTCAGGACAGTCTTTCCGGTTTTAATCACAGCAAGTATGCTTGGATTGAGTGGGATCAATCTTCCATCAGCGGAAAATATTTGCATATTCCGGAACGAGCAGATATTCCTGAAAA
The DNA here is from genome assembly GCA_036787725.1 of Bacteroidales bacterium. Classification (GTDB taxonomy): domain Bacteria; phylum Bacteroidota; class Bacteroidia; order Bacteroidales; family Azobacteroidaceae; genus DAIQOU01. Next base: position 3,036 of record DAIQOU010000051.1, on the reverse strand, counting down.
TATTAAAGAACAATTGATTGTAGAATTATATTCCAAATAATAAATATTCCATGGCGATATTAGCATTTCAAAGGCCCGATAAAGTATTAATGTTGGAAGCGGACAACTACTACGGGAAGTTTGAATTTCGTCCGTTGGAACCCGGCTATGGGATTACCATTGGTAATTCTTTACGTCGTATTCTTTTGTCTTCTTTAGAAGGATTTGCCATTACTGCCATTCGTATAGATGGCGTAGAGCATGAATTTTCAACTATTCCCGGGGTTCTGGAGGACGTAACAAATATCATTCTTAATTTAAAACAAGTTCGGTTTAAACAAATTGTAGATGATATTGAAAATGAGAAGATTAGTATTAATGTGTCGGGAACAGAAGTGTTTAAAGCCGGAGATATTGGGAAGCAATTAACGGGGTTTGAAGTATTAAATCCTGATTTTGTTATCTGTAATTTAGGCTTAAATGCGAGTTTTCGGATTGAATTAACTATTGATAAGGGAAGAGGATATGTTCCGGCAGAAGAAAGCAGAAATGAGAATGATGCCATTAATCTGATTCCGATTGATGCCATTTTTACTCCTATACGGAATGTGAGATATTCTATAGAAAATTACCGTGTAGAACAAAAAACCGATTATGAAAAATTGGTTATTGAAATTACTACAGACGGCTCCATTCTTCCTAAAGAAGCATTGAAAGAGGCTGCTCGTATTCTGATCCATCATTTTATGCTGTTTTCAGATGAAAAGATTCATTTGGAACCTGTTGATTCGGATTCTAATGAAGAGTTTGATGAGGAAATTCTTCATATGCGTCAATTGTTGAAAACAAAGTTGGCGGATATGAATTTGTCTGTTCGGGCTCTTAATTGCTTAAAAGCCGCAGATGTAGAAACGTTGGGAGATCTTGTTAAATATCAAAAGAATGATTTGTTGAAATTCCGTAACTTTGGGAAGAAGTCGCTGACAGAATTGGATGATCTGTTGGATAATCTCAAATTGACATTTGGCATGGATATCTCAAAATATAAATTAGATAAAGATAATTAACAATGAGACATAATAAAAAAGTCAAACATTTAGGTCGTACAAATACCCATAGAGCAGCGATGCTTTCAAATATGGCCTGTTCTCTGATTAAGCATAAGAGAATTTTTACTACAGTTCCCAAAGCGAAAGAATTGCGTAAATATGTAGAACCTCTTATTACTAAATCTAAGGAAGATACAACACATTCGAGACGGGTTGTGTTTAAGAATTTACAAGATAAGTATGCGGTTACGGAATTGTTTAAGGAGATTTCTCAAAAGATAGGAGATCGCCCGGGAGGATATACCCGTATTATCAAAACCGGACATCGATTGGGAGACAATGCTGCAATGTGCTTCATTGAATTAGTGGATTACAATGAGAATATGTTGAAGGCAAAAGCTCCTGCTAAGTCAGCCAGAACTCGTCGTTCTCGTAAGAAAGCGGACTCTCCCGCAGCAAAAGAAGCTGAGACTTCAGTTAAAGAAACTCCGACAGAAAGTGCCGAGTAACTGTTAAACCGTATAGAAAGAAGATTTGACACACTGTCAAATCTTCTTTGTTTTTATTCATTTTTTATTCGGAATACGGATCAATGAGAAATGTAAGATTATTATATTCATATTCTTTTTTTTATTAATTTTATCCGGCGAATTGAAGGCTGAATTTTATTTTATTCAATTATTTATAAACCCAAAAAACAAATTTATGGAAATTGTTAAAATCGTTGGTAGAGAGATTTTAGATTCAAGAGGTAACCCTACTGTAGAAGTAGATGTACATTTGATTTCAGGAGTGATTGGTCGTGCTGCAGTTCCTTCCGGAGCTTCAACAGGAGAACATGAAGCGTTGGAGTTGCGTGACGGCGATAAAAAACGTTATCTGGGTAAAGGCGTTCTCAATGCAGTTAAAAATATAAATGAGGTGATTGCTCCGGCTCTTATCGGAATGAGTGCTTTGGAACAACGTGCGATTGATAAAAAAATGCTTGATCTGGATGGAACCAAAACAAAATCTAAATTGGGAGCGAATGCGATTTTAGGGGTTTCTTTAGCTGTTGCAAAAGCTGCCACCGCTTACCTTGATATTCCTTTATACCGGTATATCGGAGGAACGAATACCTATGTATTGCCTGTTCCCATGATGAATATTATAAATGGAGGTTCTCATTCGGATGCTCCTATTGCTTTTCAGGAATTTATGATTCGTCCGGTAGGTGCTACTTCTTTCCGTGAAGGTTTAAGAATGGGTGCGGAAGTATTTCATGCATTAAAAAAAGTATTGCACGATAGAGGTTTAAGTACTGCTGTAGGTGACGAAGGTGGTTTTGCCCCTGCACTTAACGGGACAGAAGACGCTTTAGATTCTATTTTGAAGGCAGTTGCAGCTGCCGGATATAAACCCGGTGAAGATGTAAAAATTGCATTAGATTGTGCAGCTTCAGAATTTTATAAGGATGGAATTTATGATTACTCAAAGTTTGAAGGTCCTTCCGGAGCTAAACGTAATTCGGCTCAACAAGCTGAGTATTTAGCGGAATTGGTTAGTAAATATCCGATTGATTCCATTGAAGACGGAATGAGCGAAAATGACTGGGACGGATGGAAATTATTAACTGATAAGATTGGAAACCGGTGTCAATTAGTCGGTGATGATCTGTTTGTAACGAATGTAGATTTCCTGAGAAAAGGAATTGAGCTCGGATGTGGAAACTCCATCTTAATTAAGGTAAATCAAATCGGGTCTTTAAGTGAAACATTAGATGCTATTGAAATGGCTCATCGTCATGGTTATACTTCCGTTACTTCTCACCGTTCAGGAGAAACTGAAGATGCTACTATTGCAGATATTGCTGTTGCTACTAATTCCGGACAAATTAAGACCGGTTCTTTAAGCCGTTCCGACCGGATGGCTAAATACAATCAATTGCTTCGCATTGAAGAAGAATTGGGAGATTTAGCTGTGTATGGTTACAAAAGAGTAAAATAATCTCAATCAACCAACAATCCAT
>DAIQOU010000443.1:3100-4303 GCA_036787725.1 Bacteroidales bacterium | reverse complement strand
ACGACACGCGTACTGCCCTGATGATCTCGAAGGTAATAATAACGTTTCCATGCGTTCCCTTCCTTCTCGATATAACCCTCTTCCGTCAGGATAGTTTTCAGTTTCCCGCCTTCATACACCTTGTTGTCAAGGTATTGAAGGGTCAAAAATGTAGGAAACATATGATTCGCCTCCAGCTTCGCGCCCGAAGCATCGTAAACATAACGGATCTGGCTGATTCCCGCAAGAATCCGCCCGGGCAAATGTAACGAATTATATTCGATCGATGAAATATTTTTTCCCAAATCCGAGGTCATACGCCCCAATTCGTCGTAAGCATATGTATTGGAAGTATTCTTCTTGTATTCCAACAGGTTGGCATTGCTCTGATTGGCAAGCGTTTCGGTAATCTCCGCCACACGGTTGCCTTCCATCCGGAACGTCAGGTTGTCGACGGCTCCGTGCTTACCCGTTTGCAATTGCCCGCCACGCTGAAGCGTCTTAATATTCCCGTGCTTGTCGTAAGTAAGATTTTCTCCCAATCCCAACATAACCCCCGGTGCGAAGTAAAAAACATTCGTCAAGCGGTCCAAACCGTCGTAAGAGAACGTATACTGACGGTAATCCCTTGTATCTCCCGAACGGAATTCCATCCGTGAAATATTCCCGCCGTAAACACCTCCCGTCTCGTAAAGCATTTTTTGAGCAAATTTGTCCCCCGACATCTCCGTGAGCCAACCCCGAACGTTGTAATCGTAAGCGGTCAATTCCGAACCTCCCGTCAATTTGGTCTTCAACCGTCCCGTTTCGTCGTACACGTAACGGGCAGACAAGGTTTCCGGCTCCCCGTTCAACGAATGATGTTTGGAGATCAAACGACCCGCCGAATCGTAACGGTAAGAATATTCCTCTTTTATCCGAGCCTTAACCGGAACCGTATGAACGATCAGTTGCTTTTCCGCAAGATTGTCAAAACGATAGCGGGTATAATGCCGGTCGTAACCCCCCAAGTAATTAAACGTATGGGTTTGAACGACATTCCCCTTGAAATCGTAATAATAAGCCGTTACGATTTTCTTGATCGGATTGCTTCCCAACGTCATACGTACGGTACCCGTCAACCTTCCTTTCGGGCAATCGGAAGGAGTATCGTATCCCGAAACATGTTGGCCGGCCAACGAATCCGACGGTGCAAAAAGACTTCTCCACGAATCCCGATCGTAA
>DAIQOU010000443.1:1281-3000 GCA_036787725.1 Bacteroidales bacterium | reverse complement strand
CCGATCGTAAACCTTAAATTTCCACTTACTGCCGGAACCTTCCCGAAGAAGAACCAAACGATCGGAGAAATCGTATATCATGCGGCTCTTCACTCCTCCCGGGAGAATTTTTTCAACGCACCGGTCCCGACTGTCGTAACGGTAAAAATAAGCATAGTTCTTTACCGCAGCATGCGTCAAATTATACGTACCGGAGGGCGTACCGTCAGCAGCCAACGGAGGCAAGACATACCGTAAACGATCAAAATCGTCGTAAACATAGTAAGTATCATGATTCTCCGGTAAAAATACCCGAAGAACCCGGCGCTCCAGCACCACCCGCCCACGTTTGTCTTTGAATTCGTAAAAGACATCGTTGTCTTCGTCCGTAAATTGAGTTACATAAAGAGAGCCGGCCGGATAAGTGCCGTTGCGTACCAGATCGTTGCCGGAAACCGAATACAGGCCGACTTCACCGGCCGTGTTGGTGCGGTAAGCCGTTTGATTGCGACGGACGGCCGTCTTCCAGGCCTGCCCCGGCCCGAATTGTTCACTCACCCGATTCATCGGAGAAGCTTCGTATACAATCTCGTCAAACGGACGGGCATCGTTCTTGTAAGCGGACTTCACTGCCTCTTCCAATGCGGAATCCGCAGGACGGAAAGAGCCGCCCGCTCCCGACCCGACGACGCCCGGCAACCAATTTTGCCACACCCGCCCGAAAGCATCGTACCGGGTAAACGACACCAGATCGTTACGTTCCGGGGTAATGCCCGGCAACACCGTTTGAACGGAACGACCCAACCCGTCAAAGTAAGAAATCGTTTGAAGGCTGTTATCGGCATTCAAGCCGGAAAAACCGGTTAAAGCCGAAGTCGCACGGTAATGACGGATGTAGTTTTGATTTCCCGAAGGGAGAACTTCCGGAGCTCCGCCCGAGGTCGACGGCAACGTTCCTTCGATCGAAACCGTGATCTCTCCGTCCGAATCGGCTCCTTCGCAAACGACGTAATAGGTACCCGCGGGAAGTTCAAGCATGTCCAGGCGCGGACGGATTTCTCCCGAGGCACACGGTTTCCCGTTGCGATTGTATGTCGTTTGCTTCCCCCCGGCATCCAACAGATAAACATAAGCATCTGCCAAGGTCGAACCGCACAGGGAAACCGTAAGATTCAAGGGCTGTCCAAGGGTAAAACGGTAAAACACATCCTTGGTCGGTTGGCCGGTATATTGATCGGAAAAGCCCCCGGCCGTATTCCGGACATCGCCGTAAGTAAAAGCACCGGCAAACGTACCCGCATCGATCGGATTGCTTAATTTGTCGCCGACCGGAGCGGTCGAAATGCCTTCCATATTCAAGGTAATGCTTCCGTTTTCGACAAGTCCCTCACATACGGCATAATATACACCCGGTTCCAACTCTCTCGTCAAACGCGAACGGGCTTGTGTACATCCTTCTCCTACAGTATTGGATTCCAACAGTCCTCCGGAAGAATTCAACAGGTAAAGCTCGGTATGCGTCAGTTCCGAATTGCATAAAGACAGCGTCACTTTCATTTTTTCCCGAACGGTAAAACGATAAAACACATCGTTGGTCGGATTGCCCGTATAAACGTTTGTAAAAGCGGTCCGTGTATTTTGGGTATTCGAATAAGAGAATCCGGAAGAAAACGCTCCGACTTCGATCGGAACTTCCAATGTATTGCCCGGAGGAGGAGGCGGTGAAATCGTCCCTTGAAT
>DAIQOU010000443.1:0-1181 GCA_036787725.1 Bacteroidales bacterium | reverse complement strand
GGATTCGGGCGGTGTTCCCTCAATCCGGGTTGTTATCTTCCCGTTACTTTCATCTCCTTCCACCACCACATAATAGGTACCGGCCGGTAATCCGAGTTTGGTAAGATGGGACCGGGAGGAACCGCATTCTTCCCCGGTTGAATTCGAGAGCAACACATGGCCCGAATTGTTCAATAAATGAACATGGGTGCCTTCCAATTCCGAATCGCAAAGCGATACGAAAAGATTCATGCTCATGCCGACGGTAAATTTATAAAAAACGTCGTTGGTCGGTGAAAAGTTATATTGATTCGTAAATCCCTCCGATGTGTTCCGGGTATCGGTAAAGCTGAACTTTCCCCAATGGGTACCGGCCGAAATCGGATTTGTCAATTTGTCTCCCGGAACGGCAACGGAGCTCGACGGCTCTCCCCGGACAGACAATGTCATAGCTCCGTTTTCACTGTACCCCTCACAAACCGCATAATAAGTGCCGGCAGCTAAAGAGTGCATTAAAAGATAGGATTTCTTGCCGTCGCATTCGGGGCTGCCCGCATTGTAAACAATCGTCCTTCCCTCCGAGTCCAAAAGATAGAGAACGGTGCGCTCCAACTTCGAATCGCAAAGGGAAAGCATGATATCCATGGGACACGTAATAATAAATCGGAAAAACACATCACCGGTCGGCCCCCCGAATTGATCGGTATTGGCTACGGTATTGATCACCCTCGCTCTATTAAACGGCTCTCCGAAAGTACCCAAATGAATTGCATCTTCCCGGGTATCCCCGGAAACATTGTAAACGGCAAATCCCTCAATGCAAGTTTGAATCTTCCCGTTACCGTATTTTCCTTCGCAAACGACATAATAAGTACCCGGAGGAACCATCTGTACGAAATGTGAAAATTTGGATTGGGGACCGCAATAGGGATTGTCGTCATTGAAAGTAATCACTTTCCCGTTGCCGTCCAACAAATAAGCATAGGTATCGATGCCCGAATAGCATAAATATACACCTATATGCATTATCCGGTCCACCGTAAACTTATAAAACACGTCGTTGGTCGCAAAGCCGGTGTATCGATCGGTAAAATTTTGGGTATCTGCCGTATCTATGTATGAAAAATTCCCGTTAAACGTCCCGACCTCGATCGGATTGGCACGGCTGTCCCCGACCTGAGCTTGCACATCATCCGTTACGG
>DAIQOU010000442.1:0-4314 GCA_036787725.1 Bacteroidales bacterium | reverse complement strand
TTCTTATGAAAAAGAGTTTTCAAACGGATTTTCTTGGAATATATGGAATAAGCTGAGGGAAGAAACTACAGCGGGTGAATTGCATTATTATAAACCCGGTAAAGACGGGACCAACATATCGGTTGATAAATATAAGATCGGAGAATTGGGGTTTACTTTACGTTTGGCAAAGAATGAAGCATTTTATCAGGGAAAAGATAAACGTCATTCTCTTAAAAGTGAAGGTCCGGTCTTTTCTCTTACTCAACGTTTCGGATTAAAAGGATATTTGGGTGGAGAATATAATTATACGGCTACCGAGTTGTATGCTCAAAAAGAGATTTGGCTTTTCGGATACGGTTCGTTGAATCTGATCGGAAAAGCGGGACAAATTTGGGGTAAAGTTCCTTATCCGCAATTGCTGCTTCCAAATGTTAATAGGACTTATACCATTCAGCCCGAGTCATACAGTTTGATGAATCCGATGGAATTTATCAATGATCGGTATGTTGCTGCCGATATAGTCTACAGAGCCGAAGGACTATTGTTTAACCGGATTCCTTTCCTTCAGCAATTCGGATGGAGGGAAGTCGTTTCTTTTAAGGGATTGTTGGGAGATTTGTCTCGAAAGAACAAGCCGACCGAGGATAATAATCTTTTTTTATTTCCGGAAGAAACTTATTCCATGAATAAAATGCCTTACATGGAATTCAGTGCAGGGATAGAAAATATTCTTAAGTTTTTTCGCGTAGATTATGTGCGGAGAATAACTTATCTGAATCATCCCGACATCAGTAAGCATGGAATACGATTGAATGTTGTATTTTCATTTTGATTTCGGCACCAAATAATAATTGATCTCTTTTGCACCGGTTAATTGTTCATGCGTTATGCGATAACCTTTCAGTGGTTTTCCGTTTATATGCACCCGGTTGATATAATCGGCGTTGTCTGCGTCTTGCGGTTTTGTCGTTGTTATTATCACTTTATCGGAAGTATAATAGTCCGGATTTAACTTGATGGTTATACGGTCAAAAACGGGAGTAACCAGTGTGTAATCCGGTCTTCCCGGACATTCCGGATAAAAGCCCATCATATTAAACAATGCCCATGCCGACATGGTTCCTGTGTCGTCGTTGCCGGGTAATCCGCTCGGTTTATTGGTAAAATGTTCGGCCAGAATTTCTTTAACCAATTTTTGAGTTCTCCATTCTTCTCCTTTGAAGTTGCTGAAATAATGAGGGTAAACAATATCCGGCTCGTTGGTAACATCGAAATATCCGTTATCGAATACCGACTGCAGTTTGTCGATAAATGCTTTTTTTCCTCCCATTAATTTAACAAGACCGGGGATATCATGGGGAACCGCAAATGTATAATTCCAAGCGCTTCCTTCGTGAAAACCCGGATTGGGTTCGAAATTCATGCCTTGTGCCGGATCGAAAGGGGTAAGGAATTCTCCGTTGGGAAGTATGGGCCGAAATGTTCCGAATTCTTTACTGTAATAATTTTTATACCCTTCCGCTCGTTTGTAAAATAACCGGGCATCTTCTTTTTTGCCCAATGCTTCTGCGAAACGGGCCAGGTTCCAATCGGCAATATAATATTCCAAGGCATGGGAAACCGAATTGTCGAATTTCTCCTTGAGCGGAACATATCCCAACGACATGTAATCATCATTATCGGGGCGCATCCGGTTTTCTTTTCCCGGAAGGGTGGCCGATTTATACATAGCTTCGTAAGCCTTATCGATATCAAAATCCCGCAATCCTTTCATCCATGCATCAACAATGACGGGAATGGAAGGATCTCCTTCCATGGTATAAGTTTCTCGTCCGTATAGTTCCCATTTAGGAAGCCATCCGTGTTCTTTATACATATCGATCATGGTATGCATCATTTCTATTTGACGTTCCGGATATACCAAAGTCATTAATTGGTGTATGTTTCGATAAGTGTCCCAAAGAGAAAAAACAGTATAGCGATTTTCTGCGGTGGTTTTAATGGCCGAACTTTCCATCGCCGGATATTCTCCGTTTACATCTTGCAAGATATTAGGATGGATAAGAGCATGATATAAAGCAGTATAAAATACTGTTTTTTGATCTTCGGTACCACCCTCCACCCAAACGCGGGAAAGATCATCATTCCATCGTTTGCGGGCATTTGCCGTTACTTTGTCAAAATCAAAAGCCGGTTGTTCCGTATTCAGGTTTAATCGTGCATTTTCTATACTGACAAACGAAACACCGATTTTAACTTCTATTGTTTCATTTTCATCTGTATCAAAAGAAAAGAAAGCTCCCACATCATCGCCTGCCATTTCTTTTTGGTATTCGGTATATATCTTATACTTTCCGGCCTCTTTGTTCCATTCATCTTCCCATTTATGTCCCGGACGTTGAAACTTCCAGTATCCCGTTTCGATCGTCGGTTTGCTTACCTGTATAACAAAGTAGATGGGATATACGGCTTGAGATGCTGTATAACAGAAAGTTCCCAATAGTTTATATCCTTCTATCTCTGTGGTATTGACTTGTCGTACCATGGCTCCGGTTTCATTCGTGAGCCCTTCGCCCAAATTTAAGAGGATATGACTTTTTCCTTTTGGGAAAGTAAAACGAGCTGCACCGGTTCGTGGAGTGGCACTGACTTCTGTCTTAATATTGTATTTGGTAAGAAAATTGGAATAGTATCCCGGAGAGGCTTTTTCATCTTTATACGTGCTTCCGTAATTCCGGAAATCGGGATCAAGTTCTCCTGTAACAGGCATCAATAACAAGCTGCTCAGGTCGGGGCATCCGACTCCGCTGAGATTTACGTGTGCATAGCCGGTAAAATAACTGTTGTCGAAAGAATAAGGTGTTGACCACCATCCTTGATCTTTGTCCCGTTTATTCAAGTCCGATCCCATCACGTTGAACGGGGTGACAGACATGAAACTTTGCGGACACAGTGCACCCGGATTTGTGGTACCGTAATTGGTTGTACCGATAAAAGGATTCACGTAATCGACAGGTTGTTTTTGTGCCGATAAAGATAATATCGAAACGGCATGGAAAACCAGAACTGCTATTTTCTTCATACGTTATTTTTTAATTCTTTTCTTATGAAGGTCCAAAACCTGCATATAAATAAAATATCATCCGCAGATAGATTGATTTTGTTCATTTACATGTTTCGTTTCATGATATAAGCAAGAAAAAGAATAACATCTTCCGGAAATTTATTCTTTCATCAGGAAGTTGAACCGATCCGTATTTTTGAGTGCAATATTGGTTCCTCTGGCCACTGCATGGAATGGATTTTCGGCAATGTGAAACCGTATTCCGATCCGATCCGAAAACCGGGCAGCCAGTCCGCGAAGCCTGGCTCCCCCGCCAGTGAGATAAATTCCGTTTCGAACAATATCGGCATATAATTCCGGTGGTGTTTCTTCCAGTGTATTGAGAATGGCGGAATCCATTTTAGAGATGGATTTATCCAAACAATGGGCTATTTCCTGATATGAAATAGGGATGTCCATCGGTAGCGAAGTCATGCGGTTGGGGCCTCGTACGATATAATCTTCCGGTACTTCATCCGACGGCAACTTGGTCAATGCAGCTCCTACTGCAATTTTTATAGCTTCTGCAGTTCGTTCGCCAACCTTAATATTGTGCTGCCGGCCCATATATTCCTGTATATCTTCCGTTAAATCGTCGCCCGCTGTTTTGATGGATTTATTGGAAACAATACCGCCGAGCGAAATCACGGCAATCTCGGTTGTTCCTCCACCTATATCGACAATCATATTTCCTTCCGGAGCTTCTACGTCCAAACCGATTCCCAAAGCAGCTGCCATCGGCTCGTATATCATATATACATCGCGTCCTCCGGCTCGTTCGGAAGAATCCCGAATAGCCCGTCTTTCCACTTCCGTACTCCCGGAAGGAATGCAAACCACAATTCTTAAAGAAGGAGAGAAAAGGCTGCGTTTGTTGTTAAACATTTTGATAAGTCCGCGAATCATAAATTCGGCGGCGGTAAAATCGGCGATCACGCCGTCTTTCAGCGGTTTTATAGTAAGTATATCATCATGAGTTTTTCCCTGCATCTGACGAGCTTTGTCTCCTACGGCAAGTACCTTTTTCGTACTTCTTTCCAACGCTACGACAGAAGGTTGATCTACTACTACTTTATCTTCATACATGATGACAGTATTGGCTGTCCCTAAATCGATTGCTATTTCTTTTGTGAATGAGAATAATCCCATGATTTTTCGGATATTTTTTTATTAAAGTCGGATATTTATTAAAGAACTCAAAATTAGTTATTTTTTTATCATGGAGGTCA
>DAIQOU010000441.1:0-4327 GCA_036787725.1 Bacteroidales bacterium | reverse complement strand
GTTGGCCTCCTACGGAGGCCTTCGCGAGGAGAGCGGCATCTTATACAGGGGCTTGAAGCCCCTGCCTACAAAGCTGCGCAGCCTACGGCTGCCGAAAAAGACAGTCGCAATAAGTCTATGAATTGATGGCTGTTTGTAATGGCGAGGACTGGCGGCTACCGAAAAAGACGGTCGCAATAAGTCCCGTGAGGGACGAAATCATGATTAACCGCATGTGTAGCGCGATCGAAACTTGCAGGCTGAAAGGACGAAACCATTATTCCTCGTTCGACAGAAGTACGAAAAACCCCGATTCACGTTTTCCGGCCCCCAACTTCTGCTGCATTTCTAAATAATCACTATCTTTGACACATATAAGAATTCAATTATTCATTGAAAAAAGCTCATGTATAAAATAAGTAAACAATTCATATTCTCCGCTTCTCATCAATTAAATCATTTGCCTTCCGGTCATCCGTGTGCCGAACTGCATGGACACAATTATGTAATAACGGTACATTTACGTTCCGAGAAGCTGAATGAATACGGTTTTGTACGAGATTACAGAGAGTTGGAGCCTCTCAAGAAATTTATCGATGAGCAGTTGGATCATAAACATTTGAATGAGGTGATGTCACTTCCTCCGACAGCCGAAAATATAGCTCGTTTCATTTATGAAAGATTTTTCCCGGTCTTCCCGGAATTATATGCCGTAGAAGTGAGTGAGACTCCAAAAACAAGAGCGATATATGAACCTTGACGTCAATGAGATTTTTTATTCTTTACAAGGAGAAGGCGGACGCATGGGAGAAGCTTCCATATTCATCCGTTTAACCGGATGTAATTTGAACTGTGATTTTTGCGATACCTCCTTTGATGCCGGAATTAAGATGAACCTAACCGAAATATTAAATCATATTGCCGGATATAAAACCCGTTGGATTATATGGACCGGAGGAGAACCGACATTACAACTGACAGACGAGATACTGCAATTTTTCAAAAACTACGGATATAAACAAGCGATTGAAAGTAACGGATCCTTACCGCTCTCCTCTTTGTTGGATTACACCGTATGCAGCCCTAAAGGAACCGGGTTATATGCCAAACACATCAATCCGAAAGTAAATGAGATCCGCATTCCGATGCGGGAAAATGGGCCGATCCCTTCCGAAAAAGAGCTGCCGGAGGCTGATTTTTACTTTTTGAGTCCGATTTTTGAGGAAGAAGAATCCCAAACCCGGAAAAACATTCAATATTGCGTTGACCGGATTAAATCCGATCCGTTCTGGCGGCTAAGTCTCCAAATGCACAAATTAATTAATATTCCTTGACCATGGAACGATTTGAAGTCAATATATTGGGTTGCGGAGCAGCTTTACCGACAACCAAGCATTATCCCAGCGCTCAAGTGGTAAACTTAAGAGATAAACTTTTTATGATCGATTGCGGAGAAGGTGCTCAAATGCAATTACGAAAATTAAGTTTGAAATTCGGGCGGCTAAATCATATTTTTCTTTCTCATCTTCACGGAGATCACTGTTTCGGTCTGCCCGGATTAATTTCGACACTGAGCCTGTTGGGACGCACCGGAGATTTATTTATTCATGCCGAACCGATGGCCGAAAAAATATTTCGTCCCGTTCTGAATTATTTTTGTCGGGAATTATCTTATAAGATTCATTTTAACACCATAGATCCGACTGCTTTTAAACTCATCTTTGAAGATCGTTCGGCTCGGGTCTATTCCATTCCGTTAAAACACCGGGTTCCTACCTGCGGATTTCTTTTTGAAGAATTACCCAAAGATGCTCATATCATCCGCGAAATGACCGATTTTTACAAGATACCGGTAAAACAATTACCGGCAATAAAAAAGGGTGCGGATTTTATTACAGCCGAGGGAGAAGTCATTCCCAATAAAAGATTGACACAGCCGGCCGTGCCTCCCAAAAAATACGCTTATTGTTCGGATACAGCCTACGACGAACAAATCATTCCCATGATAGAAGGAGCAGACCTGTTGTATCATGAAGCCACTTTCAGCGATGCCGATTTGGCTAAAGCAAAAGAAACATTTCATTCGTCTGCTCGTCAGGCAGCTCTGATAGCCCAAAAAGCCAATGTAAAAAAATTGATGTTGGGACATTTCTCGGCTCGCTATCCCGACCTTGAGATTTTATTGGAAGAAGCATGTTCGGTATTTCCAAATACATTACTTGCAAACGAAAAACTGGTAGTCACGGTATAAATAATAAGTAGATTATGACGCAAAAGAAAATCTTGTTTGTATGCTTAGGTAACATTTGCCGCTCTCCCGCTGCAGAAGCGATTATGAAGAAAAAATTGGAGGAAAAAGGATTGCAAGACCGATTCTTTATCGATTCGGCAGGTATATTGGATTACCATGAAGGAGAATTGCCGGACAGTCGTATGCGGGCACATGCTATTCGACGAAACTACGACTTGACTTCCCGCTCAAGACCGGTACGGTACGACGACTTTTTCGATTTTGATCTGATCATCGGAATGGACGACAGAAACATAGATGCACTGACCCGAAAAGCTCCCGGCACGGAAGCAGTTAAAAAGATAAGTAAAATGACCGATTATTCTCTTCGGTTACAGGCAGATCATGTGCCCGATCCTTATTACGGAGGAGCCCAAGGATTTGAAAACGTATTGGATATATTGGAAGATGCCTGTGAAGGGCTGATACTGCATCTGATTTCCGAAACACAATCTGAAAAGGAAGAGAATTAAAGTACAGACAACGCTTAACCAATATCCGAAATTAAGTATTCCATCCATCAAATGCGTTGTCGGAAGGAGTGAAAGGAAATATTTCCACCCGACACATAAGGGATCAATTGTGAATGCTTAAAATCCGATATGGATATAAAAAAGAAATCTTTAATGCCCTTCCAAAGATTCCTCGACAGAGGCAGTATCGGAAGTTTCTTCTTGTACTTTTAATTCCGGATAACTGATACGAGAATGATAAATCCTCAATAATTTATCAATAAATACCGTTTTGACAGTTTCTATATCTTGAAATGTAAGAGGGGTATTTCTAAGCAACCCGTCTTTGACTTGACCGTCAATAATCTGATTAACCTTTTCCTTAATGGATTCTTCAGTGTACGTAGACAAACTCCGTGAAGAAGCTTCCACGGCATCCGCCATCATCAATATACCGGTTTCTTTCGAGAAGGGATTCGGACCCGGATAAGTAAATTTAGATTCATCTATTTCTTGATCAGGATATTGATTTCGAAAAGAATTATAAAAATATTTGACAAGTCCCTTCCCGTGATGCGTACGGATAAAATCTACAATGATAGAGGGCAGATTGTTTTTTTCCGCTATCTTTATCCCTTCAATAACGTGATTAATAATCACTTGCGCACTTTGTTCAAAAGTAAGCTTTTCATGCGGATTATCTCCCGACTGATTTTCCGTAAAATAGTGAGGCGCCTTCATCTTTCCCACATCATGATATAATGCTCCGGTTCTGACCAACAATGAATTGGCACCGATAGCCGATGCAGCAGCAGAGCCCAGTATGGAAACTTGCAACGAATGTTGAAAACTTCCGGGAGCGGTTTCCGAAAAAGATCTTAAAAGAGGACTGTTGATATCTGAAAGTTCCACCAAACTCACACTGGAAGTATACCCGAATATCCGTTCGATAATATAGATCAGCAAGTAGGTAAACATTAAAAAGATAAAGTTGATTCCAAAATAAATAAATACCGTCCAGTTAATCATAGACCAGTCGCCTTCCTGATAAATAGATAAGCCCAGATAAATAACGATGTAGGTTATTAACACCAACAATGAACATCGGATCAGTTGAAAGCGATTGGTTAAATCTTTAAGGCTGAAAATGACCACCATACTTGTAACAAACTGTAGCAAGATAAATTCAAATGGGAAAGGCATCATCAACGAACAAATAAAAATGGTTACATTATGGACCGTTCGAGCAGTACGAGAATCAAAAAAAGTACAAATCGAAATCGGGATAATGGCATAAGGTATAATATAAATATTGAAAAGATTATATTTTACCGTAATTTCTGTCAATACAACAAATAAGCCCAACAAACTCAACAAGAATATCACATCCTTCCGTTGGTAATAAATATGTTTTCTAAAGAAATAAAGATATAATAAAAAACAGGCCATTAATGTAGTAATCAAAACGATTACCCCAATAAAAGACCAAGTTTGAGTCTTTCCCACACCCTTCCCTGAATTAATTACAATTTTCAGGGAATTCAAGATCGAAAAGGTTTCTTTATTTACAATTTCTCCGCGATCAATAATTTTTTGTCCGGCTTGT
>DAIQOU010000440.1:0-4335 GCA_036787725.1 Bacteroidales bacterium | reverse complement strand
CTAATGTGGGTATCGATACTTTTATTTGTATCGTCAATAACGAGTTATGCTCAAAATGAGAAAGAAATCGTGTATGTGGGAAATTTTACCTATACCAACAACATCGGAAGTTCTTATGTTGAGGGGTTACGGAATAAAATCATTGAAGGATTAGCAACCACAAATCGGTTGAATGTTAAGGATATGAGAGCAGACGTAGAGGTTAATAACGAACGAAATAAAGCTACAGAAGATGCATCTGTCGTTAATCCGGAAGATTTGGTGAAATTTAAGAATCTGCAAGCAAAGTATTTGATTCAAGGTCATGTTACTTCTTTAGAAACCGTAAAAAAGACTACTAATGACGGAAAAGTATTTTATAGTGGTTCTGCTGTATTTGATCTGAAAATTATTGATGTGGAAACTGGAACCTTGAAAACGACAAAGAACTATACTTACTCGGGATCCGGTTCCGGAGGATTATTGTCTTACGGAGTCGGTGAAACACCGGAAAAAGCCATTGCCGATTTGTTGAAAACATCGGTTGAATCCGATATGAAAAAACTGGTAAATGAAGAGTTTCCGGTAGAAGGGACCATTTTGGAAATTACAGAGGTGAAAAAAGAAAAAGCCACACAAGTGTACATTGATTTGGGAGAACTGCATGGAATGAATAAAGGACAGGCTTTTGATGTATATGTGGAACGGGAAGTTGCCGGTCGTGTTTCCCAAAAGAAGATTGGAGAATTGAAAATAGAAGCTGTGGAGGGAAATGATATATCGCTTTGTAAAGTGAATAAAGGCGGAGAAGAGATAAAAACGGCAGTCGGAGAGGGTCAGAAAATTATTGTCAAATCGGTGCATAAGGGCGGTATCTTCGGTTAATATTCATTCTTTATTTCAAGATTATCAGAGGAGTTTTTTCCTCTGATAATCTTACTTACACACAATCCAAACACAAAATGAAAACGAAATTATATACTGTATTCTTATTGATTTTTTTTGCTTTTATTTCACAACAAGTACTATCGCAATACACCAACAGTGCAACCTTGATTTCCAGAAAAAAGGCTACCGCAGTTATTAATTCTTCGGGAATACACGATAAGAAGAAAGAAGCTACTCAAATGGCTATAAAATCGGCATTCAACACTTATTTCTTTTATGGAATAGAGGGGTTGAATGATAATTTACCGCTGCTTCAAGAATCTGCGGCTACAGAATCAGCCGACTACTTGGAACGTTTTTTTGATGATAAATCCCGCAAGTATCTTTCGTTTGTCGCTACTTATGAAGAAGATAAAGATCCCGAAAAGATGCCGAATAAAAAGCATAAAGCAAATGTTATACTGGAAATTTATATAGATGCTCTGGCAAAAGACTTGCTAAAAAACAATATAAAGCTCAATGTATTGGTAGAAAAAACGGTAGAAGATATACAAGAAGAAGTAGCTCAACCGACTATTATGGTTGTTCCTTATAAACAACGAGATATGGATTATCGGACCATTTTACGAGAAACCCGGTATGTGGATTACCGTACTGCTATTGCCAGGGTGCAGGATGCTTTCATTAAAAAAGGATACGAAATTAAGGATGTAATGGCGGTAATGGAAGCCACCGAAAAAAGCATGGCATTTGAGACCAATACAACTGCAGAATCGTTCGACAGTCAATTGATCAACAGTTCGGGCGCCGATGTATATGTTACAGTAGATGCCGGATACAATACCAACGACGAAGGGACCATGGGCAGCATCGCTTTGGTTGCATACGAACGGGCCTCCGGGAAAATATTAGGCTCCAAACAAACAACTACCCCTCGCTATCGGAAAGGAGTTCTCGCCGATTTATATCGCATTGCCATCGGTCTTATTGCCGACGACTTCCTGAAAGACATGACATACAATTATGCCAAGAAGTCGACCGTTGGAAATACCTTTGTATTGCGTGTATCGGCAGACAACGGAAGTTCGGTGTTGTTGGATTCTCAAGTGTCTTCGGTGGGATTACCCTTGTCGGATGCATTGCGTATGTGGTTACGTAAAAATGCACTCAACGGTCGTTTTCATGTACAGGGAGTAACTCGTGATCTGGTTATTTTTGATGAAATTCAAATGGCAAGTAAAGCCGATGCAGGTCATTTCTTGGATGCCAATGATTTTGCTCTCGATATCTATTCTTATATCCGGAATGAATTGAAAATCACATGTGATAAACGTGTAGACGGAAATACTGTTTATATAACCATCAATCAATGAATTAAAGATGAAACGGAAGCTGTTTCTTTTGTTGATAGGACTATTGTCGGGATATAATTGGATTACGTGTTTTGCTCATGTATTTTCCCCGGACAGCATTGAAACCGGAAATATCAAGGCATACATCCATATAGGGGAATATAATAATGAAGTATTAACAAGGTCGTTAAGCAATTTACTTACCAATAATTATTTTCCTGTTGTAACGGATCCCGATATGGCTAATGTATTGGTGAGATTAAAATGTTCCATCGATAAAGGCGGAATAATTAAAGGAGAGATGTATAATCTGAGAGAATATTTTACAACGGTAGCCATTCAGATCGAAAACGGATCCGACTCCAAAGTCTTGTTTCAATATTCCGTCAACAACCATCGCTCTCTCGCCTCGGTTTCGACTTCCGAAACATCAGCTCATAATATGGCCGTAAGAGATGTAATGAAATCGATCGAAAGGGAATTGGACAGAAAACTGAAAAAAGAATTGAACACTATAAATAAGGCGGTATATATTAAAAAAGTACCCCAACGGAGTGCTCGAACAGTGAAAAGCGCCATATCGTTGAAAGACACTTATAATACGCATTTAAACAAAAAAAGGTTGAGCGAACGGGAACGGGAATCGCTTAAAACGGAAAAAATTGCCTGTAACAGCATTGTATTTCAAAGTGAGGATTTTGTTAGAGGCATCACTGCTTTCCCGGAGTCCGGAGGGAGAATGGAAAGCGTAATATACATTGCCGATCAAGGAGTATTCGAATACCTGGTCAGTTATAATGAATCCGGAAACTATAGCGATTGCTTGGAAATAGGCTGTATCATGAAAAATTCTCCTCATAAAACCGCAGCTGTTATTGAAGGGAATAAAATAACATTGATAACTACCTTGAGGGAATTGCCGGAAGAAGGAACTTCAACGGCAGTTTATTATGTTTCTCCGCAATTGAGGTTTTTGAGAGAATCGAATGAACGGGAATAAGGATGCCCGTTAAGAACGGATTTACATCAACATACACTAACTAAAAAAGATGATTCGTATTATTTTCATTATGGCATTGCTTTTACAATCGCTTGTCTTTTACGGACAAGAAACCTATACCGTAAGAGTAAATACAGTATTAAATGTTAGGGGTGCAGCCGATGCCGAATCCCAATTGTTGGGAACGTTGGAAAACGGAGAAACCGTTTCTGTATATGAAACCAAAGGGGATTGGGCACAAATAGCTTATAAAGGTGGATACGGTTATGTAAATAAAAAATTTATAAAACCAAGTTCCTTAACTCCGGCCATATCATCAACATTAAACACGGATAATCCGTTCAAAATCAATACGGATTTTCTGAATGTTTTTCAAATGGGAAAAGAATGGATCTATGTTATATTTGTTTTGTCCATTGTTCTTTTCATTATCCGATTGGTAAGAGGAAGCGGACCATTGGAGGGAGGATTACATATCTTCAATTGGGTTTTATTCCTTATTGTTTGTCTTATTGAAATCTTCTATGTTCTCAGTCTGCAATCCGATTCCATTTGGTTTTGCATGCCGGACAATGTAGGATGGGGGTTCACTATTGTGAATTTTTTGCTGTTCGGATTTATTGTATATAATCAATTACTGTGTCTATTTTGTATTTTACGAGATGTGCAATACAATTCCTACGCTTCATTTACATGGAATTGGGGAATTTATTCTTGGCCGACAGCAGTTGTGGTCGGGATCATTTGCGGTTTTGTTTTTCCTGACGGTATCGCAATCGTCGGCGGACTGTTTATTTTGGCACAACTGATTCAAATCATTATTATTTTTAAAAATGTTTTACCCCAAGGAGGGTTCGGGCATGCGATACTTTGTACAACAGTCTACCTTTTCGGGGCTACTGCCACTGCCGTTGTTTTAGTCCACTTCTTAGTCTTGCTTGTCATTGTTTTGATCGCACTTCTGATCTTGCGCATCATGGCAGCAATGAATGAATCCGAAAGCAACAAACGATGTTCGAATTGCTCTCATTTAAGCGGATCTTATTGTCATCGCAACGGCAGGACCATATACAATCCGGGTAGTACAAGTTGCAATGGACACAGTTGAATTTATTT
>DAIQOU010000439.1:0-4335 GCA_036787725.1 Bacteroidales bacterium | reverse complement strand
GGTGTTGCCGCTACCGAATTGCCTGCATTTATAATTAAAAGAATTCCGGTGAGATTCACTTTCAATAATAATTACTTTGAAGACCCATACCAAGGGATTCCGCCGGGAGGATATACTCCCATCTTCCAACAATGCTTTGAAGGATCCGAGGTAATGCTCAATACGGATATTCTGCAAAACAGGCAACTATTGAATGAAGCGGATAAAGTAATTTATACAGGAATGATTGACGAATATTATGACTATTGTTGGGGGGCTTTGGAATACAGATCTCTTACATTCAAAGAAAAAACAGTGTATGAAGATAATTTTCAAGGAAATGCAGTGGTAAACTATACTGCAAATGAAGTGCCTTACACCCGTATCTTGGAACATAAGCATTTCGAATTCGGAAATCAACCCGTATCCGTAATTTCAATTGAATATCCCGAAAAATGGACAAAAGGGGCAGTCCCCTATTATCCTGTTAATACGGATTATAATAATAAATTATATGAAAAATATAAAGACTTGTCAAAGAAAGACAGGCATATCCATTTCGCAGGCAGGTTAGGAGCTTATCAATACAATGATATGGATAAAACGGTAGAAAATGCTTTAAACTTATATAATGAAATAACCGGATAAGAAGATGGAAAAAAAAGGATTTTCGGTAATAATGCCCACATATAATCAATGCAGTTTTATCCGGAGAGCAATCAAAAGTTTATTCAATCAGACATTTCGCGATTGGGAATTAATAATAATAAATGACGGGACTCCGGATGAAACCGAAGAATATATCCGGGAATTTTTATCGGATGAAAGAATTACTTATTTAAAGAATGAAAATAACCGGGGATTAGGCTATGCGATTAATCAAGGATTAGACAAAGCAACCTACGATTATATTGCCTATTTACCATCGGATGATTATTATTATGAATGTCATTTACAAACCTTGTATGATGAGTTGGAGAACCGGGATGAAAATGTAGTCCTTGCCTATACTCAAGTTAAATCGGGTATCGCAGACTCCATCATCAGGGAGAATAAATCTACTACTGCGGGATTGTTTGATTATATGAGTTTACAGTTGGTACAAACAGCACATAAGAAAACTTCCGACAGGTGGGTAACACGAAAAGATTGGGTATCCGATAATCTGTTCGATTTATTCTGGCGTAAACTTATCGACAAAGGCATATTTTCTTTTGTTAAGGAAGAAACTGCCGTTTGGGCCATTCATACTCATCAACATCATAAACTTGTAAATGAAGACTATGGAGGAGGATTGAATATTTTCAGACAATATTATAATATTCAAGAACCGATAAGAATAAAAGTTTCAAAACAGAAGTTTATCGATGAGGTTGAATTATATAAAAATTACCGGACTTCTCCATCCGCATTTAATAAAGACACTTCATTGAAGATTCTTATTGTAGGAGAATTAGCTTATAATCCGGAAAGAATATATGCTTTGGAGCAGTGCGGGCACCAACTGTATGGTTTATGGATGCAACGCCCTACTTTCAGTTTTTCGACAGTCGGTCATTTACCTTTCGGAAATATTACCGAC
This sequence comes from Bacteroidales bacterium, assembly GCA_036787725.1. Classification (GTDB taxonomy): domain Bacteria; phylum Bacteroidota; class Bacteroidia; order Bacteroidales; family Azobacteroidaceae; genus DAIQOU01. Next base: position 2,774 of record DAIQOU010000439.1, on the reverse strand, counting down.
ATACCCTACGAACATTGGGAACAAAAAATAAAAGAAATCAAACCCGATATTATTTATGCCACATTAAATTTTGGTGCAGTAGATATAGCTTACGAAGTATTAAAAAAGGTTCCCCATATTCCGTTTGTTTGGCACTTCAAAGAAGGACCGTTTGTCTGTCAACAAAGAGGAATATGGGAAAAGTTAATCTACTTGTATAATAATGCAACCGGTAAAATTTATTTGAATCCGGAACTAAAGATTTGGTATGAACAATTTATATATAACAAAGGGCTTTCTTTTATTCTGGACGGAGATTTGCCGAAGCAGGATTTTTTCACTGATGATTTTTCTGTCAAGTTATCCGAAACGGACGGAGCCATTCATACGGTTATCCCGGGAAGAGTAATTGGTATTACTTCGGAAGATATAAAAATGTTGGCCCGGCATAATATTCATCTGCACATCCACGATGAAAATTATCATACCATCCGGGCTTCTTTTGCAAAAGAAGCCATGACTGCGGCTCCAAATCATTTCCATATACATCCTCACTGTGCTCCGGATCAATGGGTAAACGAATTCTCGAAATACGATGCCGGGTGGCTTCATTGCTTTGACAGCACGAACAACGGAGAGATAATGAATGCCGGATGGGATGACCTGAATATGCCGGCAAGAATGAATACCCTCGCAGCAGCAGGATTACCTATGATTCAAAAAGACAATAGCGGACATATAGTAGCCATGCAATCACATATTCAAAAAAATAATATGGGAATATTTTTCAAAGATCTCGACTCATTGGTAATGCAATTAAAGAATAAAGACAGAATGAACGAATTAACAAACCGGACAATAAAAAACAGGCATTTATTCTCTTTTGATTATCATGTACCCGAATTGATTTCGTTTTTTAAAACAGTCATTGAATCAAAAAATAACAGAACAATCATTACATAACAGAGAAGATTTTAAAAGACTTAAATTATGAATAAGATACCCAAGATAATACATCAAATCTGGAGTGATAAATACAGACCTCTTCCCAAACACCTGAAAAGACTGGGGGAAACATGGCAAGAACACTACCCGACATGGGAATACAAATATTGGGAAGAGCAGGATATGAATAATTTCATCCGGGAGCACTTCCCTCAATATGGTGATATTTATAATCGGTTTCCATATGATGCTCAACGATGGGATGCAGTAAGATACCTTATTCTTTATAAAATGGGAGGAATGTATGTTGATTTCGATTACGAATCCATTTATCCGATAGATGAATTGATTCGGGATAAATCATGTTGTTTTCCTTTAGAATCGGAGGCTCAAAGCCAATTTTACAAAGAAAAGGTAAAGCATGTATTTAACAATGCACTGGTTATAAGTACCCCTCAACATCCTTTTATTCTGAAAGTTATTAAAACCATTTTCAACGAAACGGTTCTCCATAATACGGAACCAAAATTTTTATGTGTCTTGAAGACCACCGGTCCTTGGGCTCTTATGGATTTGTATTACAGCCTGACGGACGAAGAGAAGAAAGATATTTGCCTCATCCCCGCAAAATATGTCGCTCCCTTTAGTGCCGATCAATCCAAAAGGTTTATCGGGGGAGAAACCTCTGATGAATTGGAAAATTGTTTAGAAGAGGCTTATGCCGTACATTATTATTTAGGTGATTGGATTTGAGGTTAATTTATATTCCAAAAAACGTAATTACATTTTAGAAATAAAACCTGTATGTATAAAGAGATCTTAAATCAAATTGCAAATATTCTACTGATTAATGTCCAGCATATTAATCACTACGGACTTCTAAATGGCAAATTGGGAGTAGCTTTATTTTTCTATCGATATGCAAAGTTTACGAATAACAACAGGCACAGAGGCTTTGCTGACGATTATGTTGAATATATATATGATAAAATAAGTAAACAGGAACCCCTTCATTTTTTCGGCGGGCTGGCAGGAATAGGATGGGGCATCGATTATGCTATAAAACACAAATTTGTCGAGACTGAAGGTGAGAACATTTTAGAAGAGGTAGATAATATCATCGGAAAAATGGACAGAGAGGACTTTAGGAGAGAGATGGATATGGATATTCCTTTATTTTCAAAAGGATTATATTTTATACAAAAGTCAGAGCAAACCGGGTTATATAAAATAGTTGCAGAATGTGAAGAACTGTTGGACTCAGCAAAAGAGATTCCATTATCTTATCTCAATTCTATATTTTATTTTCTCAATAAAGCGGTGTCTATTCCTACAAATATATCTGTTTTTGAAAAACTCTATGCAAAGGCAGCCAAGATTAATCCGGAGAAGAGCGATAAAATAAATCGGTTTATTTTATTAAGAAACATAAATAACATTTCCGACAAAAACATCCGGGCAAAATGGATGTGGCTTGCCGGAAAATTAACTGACGTTGCCGATCTTACTCCTCTTGATACTGCATGGATAACGCTCATCTATTCATATGAAGAGTCCAAACAAAAGAATAACTATGATTCAACTGAAATACAAAATTTATTGAATAATATCATCCGAAATTTAGAGGGAAACGATTTAGTTATATACAACGGATTGGCAGGATTGGGGTTGGAACTGATCAGAATATCCGAATAACAGAATCCCTTCTTTCTAACGCAGCTGCTTACTTCTGCCGCTCCCGTATAAAATAATCTTTCCGATTACGACAAATTAACGCGAACATTCTAAAAAACTATTCGTCTCCTCGCGAGGTATCTTTCGTTCGGTGGCGTGGTACTTTTCGTCCCCTC
>DAIQOU010000438.1:0-4337 GCA_036787725.1 Bacteroidales bacterium | reverse complement strand
TTAAGAACGAATCTTCCGGAGGAGCTATGGGAATTTAATTATTAATAATAATTCGAATTATGAAACGAACATGAAATTTAGTTGATCCGGTTTTCGCCACAGGCGATGCTCAACTAATTTCATCGGGAGTTCCATAGTTCCTTTAAAAACAATTTAATCATATGAAAAAGAACTTTTTTATTCTGCTGACTGCATTGCCCTTGCTGATGTTGGGCGCCTGTGATGACAATTCGGATCCGGATCCCGCACCTCCCGCGGAAGAGGGGAATTTTATACACAGTGTAATTGTTGGAGAGAATTCATACATCAGTGTATTTAAAGACTTGGAAGTGGAGGAAACCAATACAACCAATTCGCTGGTACTGTCCAAATCTTCCTTCCTGTTTGGTTACAAAGATTATTTGTATGTGTTGGAAAGCAGCAATGCCAGAATATATAAGTATAAGAAAGAAGGCGAAGATCTTAAGAAAGAAGGTGAAACATTGGTGTTGGCCTCCAATTCCTATCCGCAATACATTACTTTTGTTTCGGAAGAAAAAGCCTATGTTTCTTGTCTCGGCTTGGGTGGATTGGTGGTATTCAATCCCAAAACCATGACAGTGACTAAAACGATCGATTTATCGTCTTATGCATTAGGTGCCTCCGAAGGAGATTTTACGCCGGAACCCACCAACTCCGTCTTGCGGGATAACTTATTGTATGTTTGCCTCGTACAGGATAAATCTCAATACAATCCTCATCCGGGAGCTTATATGCTGATTCTGGATATTGCTACTGATCAACCGGTAAAGATGATTCAAGATGAAAGGGCTACCATGAGCAGCGCTTATGAAGGTCCTATCGGTGACCCTTTTATCGATGAAAAGGGGGATATCTATATTTATTGCGTCGGAGCGTTCGGCTATATTCCCAACTGTAATGAAGGATTTTTAAGGATTAAAAAAGGTGAAACCGAATTTGATCCTTCTTATTATTTCCCCATTAAAACCCTCTCTATTCCGGAAGTGACCGGAAACAAAGCGGATTATGTATATCAAAAAGTATATGCCGGAAACGGAAAAGTGTATGCTTATCTGAATATTCCCGGTTATGGCAGTAATCCGCCCGACTATGTAAATGATAAAACCATGCAACCGTTTGTACTGGATGTGTATAATAAAACCCTTACCAAATTGGATTTTGATGCTTCTGTTTCCTGGGCCACGGGAATCGGAAAGTATGGAGATAATATCATATTCGGTATGTCTTCCACGCAGGGCACGGGTTATTATATCTATAATATGAAAACCAAAGAATATTTTCCGAGAAAAATAAAAACGCAAGGAACTCCCTTCCGTTTGTTGTCTTTCTGATCGAACTTTTTAAGAGGAAGTCTCAAACGACTTGAGACTTCCTCGTTCTAAAAACACACACTAATCGTATAATAATGAGAATGCCGATAAAATACAAGCTGATTTTTTATACCGGCCTTATTTCGGGAATCCTGATTACTGTCGGAGATTATCTGGCACAAATGCGATCCGTAGAACCGGAATATTTTACCGAACGGTTGATCTCCTTACCGGTTGAAACGATATACTATATTTCTTACGGATGTATTTTCCTGTTTCCTCTTTGGTTGTCGGGGTATTATTTGATTTACAAATCTGTTGAAAAGGTGAATAAGCCATTGGCCGGGACCGCTGTTTTAACAGCCGTCTACTCCACATTGACATTGATGATTTTTCATTTCAGTTATATCGTTATTTATACGCTGGGAAAGTGTTCTTCCGAATTTTTGCAACAATATCGGGATAGAATAGTGGCTGTGAATGATCCTTTCAACTTTTTCATGTTTATCCTGTTGCCGTTGAGTTGGATCGTCATTGCTTTCCTGAATTGGAATAAAAAATCCTTTCTTCCGCGCCTGAATATTTTATTGAATCCGGTGTGTTTGTCATTGCTGTTCGCAATCTTGACTTTCTTGTCTCCTGCGATATTTGAATCCTTTCAGCCGGGAATATTTTCAGTCGGTGTGACCCTCAATTATATTACAGCTTTTCGAAGCATCATGAAAAAATATAAATCAACTCTCAATCCGGAATAAGATGAATAAAATATTATTAATCGGAGGTACGGGTATTGCCGGTCGTTGTATACTCGACTACCTTAAAAGCAGTGATTTGCCGGTCGAAATAGACGTAGCATCGCGGGGAAATTATAAATTGCCGGATTCAATCGGGCAGATCCGTCTTGATGTAACCGACCAAAAAGAGTTGCGTAAGGCAGTCGGGAATTATGAAATGGTGATTGTTGCCACCGGGCCTTTTAAGAAATACGGAGCCTCCATACATAAAGCTTGTGTTGAAAATAAAGTTTGTTGTATTGATATTAATGATGAGCTTTCGGCTTGCGAACAGGTGTTTGAGCTTCGGGAACAAGCTTTGGAAAATCAGACAGGAATCTATACCGGGATGGGATTGGCTCCCGGACTTACTACTTTTTTACTTCAGCTTTCTGCAGAGCGGTTATCGGGACCGGTGACGGAGGCAGGATTGCGTATTTGTTTCGGAGCAGGAGTTCGTTCGGGAAAAGGATCCATTGAGAATATATTTTCCAATTTCGGTAAATACATTCGGGTGATCCGGAATAATAAACCGGTGACGGTGAATGCTTCCCGGCAGGAGAAGAATTCCACTTTTACGTTTGATCCGGATCATGCCGATCTTCCCTTATATTATTATTCCGCACCTGAAACGTATACTTTATTTTTAAGTCCCCGGTTCAAACATATCCAACGTTATGATGCCGCGTTTTATCTGCAAAACTTACCCGCCGGATTGGTGCGATTTTTACGATCGGTGAAGGTATTCAAGAAACCGATTTGCCGATCGATATCGAATGCGGTTTATAATCAACAATACAAAGTATCCGAAACCCCCGAAAATGAAAAGCTGGTTATTGTCAAAACGTTTGTGAGAGATTCGGAATCCACAGTTACCTGTACCATTACACATCCTTCTTCATTTGAATTAACAGCTGCTTTTTGTGCTATTGTTACCGAATACGTGTTGTTGAACGGAAGTAAACCGGGTGTATTCAGTTTTGAAATGCTTTCTCCGGATTCGGACCAATTGGTAGAAGCGTTAAAAAAGAAAGGAATAACTATCTCTGTAGAAAAAGAAAGAAATGAAACAATCTGAAAGCATCGGTATTATTGGAGGATACAGTACGATTGGTCGAATAATAACCGATTACTTGGTCCGGGAAACCGGGTTTCACCTCTTGGTGGCCGGCAGGAATGCCCGGCTTCCCGAGAACCGATTTGAAAATCCGGAAAGGATCTGTTCCGTTCGATTGGATTATCGGTCGGAAAAAGAACTGGATGCTTTTTGTTCCGAGTGTATGTTGATAATTAATGCGGCCGGGCCTTCATTGATTATTGAGGATAAAATAGCTCGTAAAGCCTTGGAGCATAATTGTCATTATGTAGATATTGGAGGGTATAATGCGTTGTATGATAAGCTGAAACCTTATGAAGAGGAAATAAAAAGCAAGGGGTTGTGTTATGTATTGGGAGCCGGATGGATGCCGGGTATTTCCGGCTTATTGCCACTTTATGCCATTCAAAGAGCATTGTCCGAATCGGTTGAGATCAAGCATGTTTGTTTGCATTATGGGGCGGTCGAAGCCTGGTCTTACGGATCTTCCTACGATTTGGCGGCCTCTTCCAAAATCAGTAAATTCAGTTGGTACAAGAAGGACGGGAAAGAAATAATCAACTCCATGAATTGTTCGCGGCAAGTATATTTTCCCGAAATAAACCGAAAAAAAACGTGCTATCCGTTGTTTGACGATCAATTGGAGAAATGTGCTAAGGAGTTGAAAGCGGAATCTTTTATTACGTATGCGATAATGAATGATTTTCGTTCTACGTTGGCTTATCTGGCAGTTCGGACTCTCTATAAGAATAATCCCGGGAAAGCGGCCCGCTGCATTCAACGGGATTCGTTTCGTCTTCGTCAAAAAGAAGGTTCATGGGGATTGCTTAAGTGTCGGATAGAAGGCACTTGCGGAGGAGCCCCTGCCTTTCGGGAAGCAAAATTAAAGGTGACGGATAATTTCTTGCCTTCCGCATTGCCTTCCGCGGTAGCTGCTCGAAGAATTATAAACGGGGAATTGTCTCCGGGATTGGATTATTTGTGTTATCTGACCAATCCGGAGGCTTTCTTGAAAGAGTTAAGCAACCGGGGTATAGTATATCAATACAACCCGGTTTTATCCTGATTTTTATAGTATGAAAGCCGCGTGCAAAAATTGTATCCAATAGCATCACCGGGATGCGGTTTCTATATGAC
>DAIQOU010000050.1:0-16126 GCA_036787725.1 Bacteroidales bacterium | reverse complement strand
ATTTAAGACGAAAGGTCTGTGTTACTCTAAAATAAATAAAAAGGCGTAGAATTATATAAAAAGAAATAATTGTAATTTGAAATGAATTTACTTTTACTAATCCAAGAAGGAGCATCTCAATTGACAGATGCTATGCCGGAGTTGACAACCCCCGAAGTACAAGAAGCTGAAATTAATGCTTTTGAATTGGCATTAAAAGGGGGATGGATTATGATTCCCATTGTGTTTTTACTCTTTGTAGCCGTTGCCGTCTTTATTGAAAGAGTATTGGTTATTCGCAAAGCCGGGAAAGAAGATCTTTCTTTTATGGATCGCATTAAGGATTATATTCATGAAGGCAAGATCGATTCGGCTTTGAGTCTTTGTAAGAATACGAATACCCCTTATGCCCGGATGGTGGAAAAGGGAATCTCTCGATTGGGAAGACCCATGAATGATATTCTGGTAGCAATAGAGAATGTGGGAAATATTGAAATTGCCAAATTACAAAAAGGATTTCCTTGGGTGGCAACTACGGCAGCAACCGCTCCCATGTTGGGTTTTTTAGGTACGGTAACAGGTATGGTACGCGCCTTTTTTGATATGGCGAATGCCGGAAGCAATGTAGATATTACTTTGCTTTCTTCCGGTATTTATGAAGCGTTGGTCACTACCGTTGCCGGGTTGATTGTCGGGTTGATCGCTTTGTTTGCATACAATTATCTTGTCGCCGAAGTAAACGGAGTGGTAAATAAGATGGAAACCCGTTCCATGGAATTTATGGATCTTTTAAATGAACCGACTAATTGATGTGCCGTGTTTTCTTAGAGAGACACGAGTTTGGAGTTAATAAATGAATGTAAATGTAACATGGCACTAAAAAAAAGAAATAAAATTACGGCAGACTTTAACATGGCTTCCATGACGGATATGATATTCTTATTGCTCATATTTTTCATGATTACTTCTACGGTGGTTACCCCCAATGCCATTAAAGTCATTTTGCCGCAAAGTCAAAAGCAAACCTCCGCCAAGCCGTTAACCCGGGTTACCATCGATGCCGATATGAATTATTATGTCGCTTTTGGTAAACAAAAAGAGGTGCAGGTAAGCCTGGAAGAAATAACTCCTTTCTTGAAGGATTGTTATGAGAAAGAACCGGAAATGTATGTTGCTTTGTATGCCGATGAAACCATTCCTTACAGTGAAGTGGTGAAAATTTTGGATATTGCTAATCAAAATCAATTTCGAATGGTTCTTGTAACTCGTCCCAAATGATTATGACAAGAGAAAAAATAGCGGGTTTTTCGGGGTCGTTTTTGTTCTGCCTGATTTTATTGCTGATACTGATATTCTCGGTGTTGAGGACGGTCATTATCAAAGAAGAAGAGGGTGTACTGGTTAACTTCGGAAATGTAGACGAAGCGGCCGGAATGTTTGAGCCTTCTCCGCAGAATGATGTTACCCCTCCCGTTCCGGAGAATATTCCTGAGTTTATCCCGGAGCAATCTTCCGTAAATCAACGTCCTTCCGAGGAACCTGTCATTTCTCAGGAAATGGAAGAAAGCGCTTATGTAGAAGCTGCCAAAAAGAAGGAAGAAGAACGAAAGGCCCGGGAAGAAAGCGAGCGCCGGCGAAGAGAAGAACAACGCTTGGCCGATCAACGCTTGGCCGAACAACGGGCACAGGAACAGCGTCAACGAGAAGAACAGCGCAGGGCTGAACAGCAAAAAGCGGAAGAACAACGCAAAAGAGACGAGGCCGAACGCAAAAGACAGGAAGAATTACGTCGTCAGCAGGCAATTAAAGATCAGGTGGCGGGAGCATTCGGAAGCTCCGGTTCTTCTTCTCAAGGGACGGCATCTCAAGGAACCGGCAACCAAGGCAGTCTTGGCGGAAATTCGGATCGGGGAGGGAATGCCGGAACCGGATATGGTGAGTTTGCATTAACCGGCCGATCGATCGGAGCCGGCGGATTACCAAGACCTATTTACACCGTTCAGGAAGAAGGCCGGATTGTCATCGATATTGTAGTGGATCCCAAAGGAAATGTAGTCATGACAGCGATTGGGAAAGGAACCAATATCGATAATGCCAGTATGCGAAAATCAGCACTGGATGCTGCCAAAAAGGCTAAGTTTAATGCCATAAGTGAGAACACAAATCAATCGGGAACGATTACTTATAAATATTTCTTGAAGTAAAATTAATAAATAGACCTGTTATGAAAGATGTATTTGTTTTTTTAGCCGAAGGTTTTGAAGAAATTGAAGCCATAACAATTATTGATGTTCTTCGTCGTGGAGATGTAAAGGTCACAACTGTTTCAGTGACAAAAAATAATGTAGTAACGGGAGTTCATGGAGTCCCGGTAACTGCGGATGTTTTATTTGAAGATGTGGATTTTTCCAATGGGGAAATGTTGATCCTTCCCGGAGGAGGACCCGGATCTCAACACCTCAACGAGCATGCCGCTTTGAAGCAACTTATTGCGGATTATTATGAAGCCGGAAGAAAGGTGGCTGCTATTTGTGCCGCTCCTATTGTATTCGGAGGATTGGGTATTTTGAACGGCAAAAAGGCAACTTGCTATCCCGGTTGTGAAGCTCAACTTACCGGAGCCGTTATTACCGGCGAACCGGTAGTCAAAGACGGAAATGTAATTACGGGAAAAGGCCCCGGGTTGGCGGCAGCTTTCAGTCTGGAAGTATTGGCTGAATTGAAGGGTGCGTCTGCAGCCGATCAGATCGCTAAAGATTTATTATTAAAATAAGAGATTATTGATGATCCGATTTTCGGTTATAATACCTGTATACAATCGCCCGGAGGAAGTCGAGGAACTGCTTGAAAGTTTATCCCGGCAAACGGAAAAAGATTTTGAAGTAGTCATTGTAGAAGACGGCTCTTCCGTCAAGTGTGATTCCATTGTTGAAAGGTATAAGAACCTGTTGGATATTTCTTATTTTTATATCTCCAATTCGGGACCTGCTCAGGCTCGTAATTTCGGGGCAACTAAAAGTCGGGGAGAGTGCCTGTTAATCCTTGATTCGGATTGTATTCTTCCCGAACAATATATTTCTTCTGTCCGGAAAGAACTGGAAGAAACCAAAGCGGATGCGTTTGGCGGGCCGGATAAAGCATTGGACAGTTTTACGCCTATTCAAAAGGCGATCAATTATTCGATGACCTCTTTTTTTACGACCGGAGGGATTCGGGGAGGAAAAAAGAAAATAGATAAATTTTATCCCCGGAGTTTTAATATGGGTATAAGAAAGGAAGTCTTCGATGCTTTGAACGGCTTCTCCAAGATGCGTTTCGGGGAAGATATCGATTTCAGCATCCGTATTTACAATGCAGGTTATAAGGTGTCCCTTTTTCCTTCTGCCTATGTATATCATAAAAGAAGAACCGATTTCAGGAAGTTTTACAAACAAGTTTATAATTCCGGAATTGCCCGTATCAACTTATATAAGAAGTATCCCGATTCATTGAAAATAGTGCACTTATTACCTCCTTTATTTACCCTTTTTATCCTTTTTTCATTACTCTCGGCTCCTTGGTGTCTATGGGGGCTTGCCTTATTATTATTTTATTGTATAGCCATTCTTATTGATTCCGGAGTTCGAAATAAAAGTATAAAGATCGGATTCCTTTCTATTATCGCTTCTTTTGTTCAACTGACCGGGTACGGCTTTGGATTCCTTTCTGCCTTTTGGTCTCGCATTGTTTTAGGCAAAGGAGAGTTTGCCGCTTTTGAGAAGAATTTCTATAAATAAATCATTTTATTTCTTGCATCGATTTCGGTTAGTCCGAAACTTTTTATTTAATAACGGTACTTCTCATATCTCCCGTTTCCAGAAAAGCAGTATGAAAAGCAAAAGCATTATACAAATTAACCGGAGTTTGTCCTTTCATTCCACCCTTCAGGTACTTATGTAAAAGCGAACGATATTCGGGGTGCGCACAATTCTCTATAATACAACCGGCTCGTTCATGAGGGGACTTTCCTCTTAAATCCGCGACTCCGTATTCGGTTATAATTACTTTAACAGAATGTTCGTTGTGGTCCGGGTGTGAAACCATGGGGACAATGGCGCTTATATTACCGTTTTTGGCAGTGGAAGGTGTCAGGAAGATGGAAATATAAGCGTTCCGGGTGAAATCTCCGGATCCTCCCAACCCGTTCATTATTTTATTACCCGTAAGATGAGTGGAATTTATATTTCCGAATATATCCGCTTCTATAGCCGTATTCATGGATATTATGCCTAACCGCCTTATTACTTCGGGGTTATTGGATATTTCGGAACTGCGCAAAATAATCCGTTCTTTAAAAAAAGGCAGATTGTTATATATTCGTTCCATATACGGATTGCTGACAGTAAGGGTTCCTCCGGAAGCAAATCGGATACGTCCTTTCTCCAATAAATCAATAATGGCATCCTGTATCACTTCCGTATAAATTTCAAAATCAGGAATTTCTTGATTCTCTCCCATGGCGGCTAAGACTGCATTTGCTATATTTCCCACTCCGGATTGGATGGGTAAAAACGATGCGGGTATATTCCCTCTTTTCATTTCTCCGGCAAGGAAGTCGGCTGCATTTTTCCCTATTTGGGAAGTAATCTTATCTACAGGGGCAAAATTACTTCCGTCATTCGGTATATTTGTTTCCACTATTACCATTTTGCAAGGATCAATGTCTATATATTCTTTCCCGATACGCGATCTTACCCGGGTAATGGGAATTTCGGGACGACGAGGAGGATCTTGTAAATCCACCAAGTCATGCATTCCTCGCAGTTCTTTGGGATGCCATTCGTTTAACTCGATAATTACCATATCAGCCATTGCTGCGATAGTAGGGGTAATCCCCACACCGCAGGTAGGAACGACTTTCCCGTCTTCCGATACGTCCGACGCTTCAATAATGGCAACGTCTAACTTGCCGAAGAATCCATATCGCAACTCTTGTGCCAACATGGAAAGATGCAGATCAAAATACTTGATTGATTCCTTATTAATTGCATTTCGCAGGTCGTTATTGGTTTGATAAGGTGTACGGAATTTGATCGCATCGGCTCGGGCCAATGCCCCATCTATATTGTCTCCTGTCGATGCTCCCGTAAAAATGCCTATCTTAAATGGTTTTCCTTCCGCATGTTCTTTTTGTGCGCGGTTGGCAATTTCTAAAGGAACCGCTTTCGGACAACCTGCATGAGTGAAGCCGCTGAATCCTATGTTGTCATTGTGTTTGATCAGTTGGGCCGCTTCTGCGGCCGTAATTCTCTTTATAGCCATAATCTTTACATTTATTAATTGCTTGCAAAGCTAATGAATAATGGTCTTGTCTTAAATGTCAACAATACGTCCAATGCTGCCAATTTGTATTATCTTTGCGAATCATGTCGCATAAGATCAGGCATATTGTATTTTTGGTTATTCCCGAGGCTACCTTATTGGATATAACAGGAGCTTATGAAGTCTTTTCTCAAGCGATGGAATGTATTTCGGAAAAGGATATAAAAACGGATTTTTTATATGAATTACATTCTTTGTCCATAAATAAAAAGAAAAATATCCGGACAGCATCGGGAATCACAATCCATTGTACGGAAGATATTAAAACATTTCATCTGCCAATCGATACCTTGGTAATTCCGGGAGTTTTGAACTCGCAAGCAGAACACTGTAAGCTTCCGAAAAATGTATTGGCATGGATTCGTAACCAATCCGACAAAGTCCGTCGGATCTGCTCCATATGTACAGGAAGTTTCTTTTTGGCAGAAGCCGGTATGTTGTCCAATAGAAAAGCGACTACTCATTGGGCAAAATGTGATGTATTAAGGAAGAAATATCCGGACATCCGCGTGGACGAAAATTCTATTTTTGTGAAGGACGGAAATATTTATACTTCGGCCGGAATATCGAGCGGTATGGATCTGGCCTTGGCTCTTGTGGAAGAAGATTACGGTAAATCGTTGGCATTGGAAGTCGCCAAACAAATGGTATTGTATTTAAAACGACCGGGAAGCCAATCTCAATACAGCTCCTTGTTGATCCATCAAAAAACCGACTATCAGCCGATTCTCATGATCTGTGATTGGATACGGGAACATTTGCAGGAGACGATGACAATAGAGGATTTATCCGCTGAAATATCCATGAGCCCCCGAAACTTTGCCCGGGTTTTTGTCCGGGAAACGGGTATTACTCCTGCGAAATATATAGACAAGGTAAGGGTGGAAACAGCGTGTCGGTGTTTAGTGGATACTCGTCTTTCTTTAAAAGAGATTGCTTTGTTATGCGGATTGGGGTCTGCCGATAATATGCGTAAAATATTTTTCAAACATTTCAAAATTTCACCTTCGGATTATAGAAAAAATTTTGGAACTTCTCCGGCGTAGAAGCAGTATCTGCTGTTTTTATTCGTATCTTTTCTCTTGTTACGGATAAGTGTTGTCCCGCCTTCACTTGACGGAGTGAATTTCCTGCTCCGGAAAATAATATAATATTGAAGTCTATTTTCCGTCGTTAACACGTGAAAGAATCCGAAAAAGCGGAGAAAAGGAGAAAAAACAACGAAAAAATGGTTCTGAAAAGCCCCTTGCAAGTCGTATAAAAGGGGTGATTTTTGTTTGCAGCAAAATGCGTTTTCGTTTTGCTGCAACGTACTTTTGTGTTTTGCTGCAACGTACATCACATTTAATATTGAAGTGTTTTCTTAAATTGAAATACAGGCTAATGAAAACTAATTAATGTCTTTTTTTGTCCGATATAAGAAATAGTAATCCCTATAATTCGGTATGATTTATTTTGAAAAAATAACAAATAATGGGTATTGATTAGAACGGACAAACCCGGTTACTTTGCACCGCATTTAATGATATGTTAAAATGAATGAGAAACCAAACTGCTGATATCTAAATTAATATCAGAAATGCATCTTATTGCTAAATTATAAAAAAAATAATTATGAATAATGCAATAACTCTATCAGGATTGTTAGAGAATGCTGCTGAAAGAGAAACCGGAATTATATTTATTGATAGCGAAAACCAAGATAGCTTTATAAGTTATAAGAATATACTGATAACATCGAAAAAAATAGCCTATACGCTTAGACAGAAGGGAGTTCAAAAGGGAGACAATGTAGTTGTTTCGGTAAATCAATCCCGCGATTTCGTCTGCTTTTTTTGGGGATGTGTTTTTGCCGGTGCCATACCTGTTCCGGTGCCTTTTGTATATTCTCAAAACCAAAGTACTGCGTTTGAACGACTGAAAAATATAATTTCCACTTTTGCTCCCGTTAATTTAATTCTGGAAAATAAGGAATTGGAAACATATTTGGTTGATTCAACTCTCGGGAAAATATTGTTTTCCGATGATTTGTTGAAACATGCCGGAACTCATTCTTTTGAGCCGGAGCCTATACATGCGGCTTCCGATGAAACGGCTGTTATTCAGTTTTCGTCCGGCAGTACCGGAACTCCCAAAGGGGTGATGTTGAGTCATTCCAATATTATCTCCAATGTGGAAATGAAATCAAGAGTCGAATGGGTTACACCGCAAGATAAGCTTATTCATTGGATGCCTTACTATCATGATTACGGCTTATTTGGAAATCATATTTTCTCTATAGCCAACGGAATTACGGAAATAAGAATAGAACCGTCTGCCTATCTCCGTAATCCTGGAATCTGGTTGGAGAAAACGGCAGAATACAGGGCTACTATTTCCTGCGGAACCCCTACCGGTATCGATATTTTGATTCGTAAAGCTTCATTGGATAGACCAAGCCTTGATCTTTCCTCTATGAGAAGCCTGACTATAGGTGCGGAAATGATTCCCCCCGATTTATATGCAAAGTTGAGGCGCTTGTTGGTGCCCTATCGTTTCAATCCCGATTGTTTTCGTCCCGGATATGGTATGGCAGAAGCCACACTCAGTATCTCGGTATGCAATCCGGGGAAAGGAGATCGTACTGTAAAGTTGGATAGAGAGGCGTTTGCTAATGGAATGGTAGAAGAAGCCGGAAGTGAAATGTCCTCTTTTTGCGAGTTTACAAGTGTGGGTTTCCCTCTGGAAGGAGTAACCTGGCGAATCGCAGAAGAGGATATTCCTCTCGAACCAATGCATATGGGAGAAATCCAACTCAAAAGTCCGGGAGTAACCAAAGGGTATTTGAATAATCCGGAGGAAACCGAAAAATTATTTGTTGACGGTTGGTTGAAAACAGGAGATATGGGCTTTTTGGATCGGAACGGAGCACTTTATATCACCGGTAGAAAAAAGGAAATGATTATTGTAAACGGACAAAATTTTTTCCCTTTTGATCTCGAAAGCTGTATCCTGAATCACCCGGGTAACTTGGTGGAGAAATCCATTTTTACTTCTTTTTATTCCGACGAAGAAAAAAAGGAAGTGGTATTGCACTTTATTTGTCCGGTTCAACGGAGATGGACAGAAGAGTATATGCTTTCTCTTACAGATGAATGTAATAAGGTACTCAATCGTGCGGTCGGATTTACTCCCGATTATACCATTCCGGTAAAAAAGGGAAATATTGCGAAGACTTCCAGTTCAAAAACAAAACGAAAGATAATGGCCGAAAAGTTTAAGGCCGGAGAATTTATTAATTATGTATCAAATAAGATGAAAAATAACAAACCCGATAAGCCCCGAAATACAAATTTCGTTGAAGAAGAATTAACCCGAGTATGGAAAACCGCTCTGGGAACATCCGCTTTTTCTCCGGATTCCGACTTCTTTTCGTTGGGTGGCGATTCCATCCGGACCATGGCTGCCGGAGCCGAAATAGAATCGGTTTTCGGTATTAAGTTGGAAAACAGTTTCTTCTACAAATATCCGGTTTTGCAATCACAGATCGATTATATCACAAACCGACTCTCGAAACAAGAAAATTCGTGTGAGAATGAATATGAATTGTTGGTCCGGGAATTGATTGCCGAGCAGTTGGAGGTCCGGCCGGAAGAGATAAGCGTAAAGGAAAAGTTCTTGAATCGGGTCGGATCGCTTGCGGCAGCACGTAAGATCATTCGTCGGTTGACGGAAGTCTTTGACCGGATCGGAGAGGAAGAAACGGAAGATAAAGAAACCATACGGGAGATTGCCGCCATCGTTAAAAAGGCCTACTATACTTCTCCGGGAAAACCTTTTCCTTTGATGGATTTTCAGGAAACCTTATTTTATCACAGCAAAAGTTTTATCCGGAATGAGCCGACCGGATTAAGCTGCTATATTATTTGTCGGACCGGCTTAAAAGGGAAATTGGACATCGATAAGTGGGATGAAGCCGTGAACCATGTGATTCGGAAAAATCCGTTATTGCATGCGGTAGTAACAGAAGAATATGATACTCCGCAAATGCTTGTTCTGAAGGATTTCCCTCCCTTTCGCAGTCGGTTTTCGGACCTTTCGGATCTGAGTCGGGAAGAACAGGAAGAGTTGTTGAGAAAAAATGATTTGGAAGATCATGATTTTCGTTTCGATCTTACTTCTTATCCGTTGTTGTATTTCAACGTATTTAAGCTGGCGCCGGAAGAATATGAGATTGTAATCCATATTGATCATCAACTGATTGACGGATTCAGTTTATTCCAATTGGTAGGGGAATTGGTATCGGCTTATGAACAAACTCTTTCGGGTAAGCCGCTCATTTACGAACCGGAAGAGGCCGGGACGGAATTTTCGGATTACGTATACATCGAAAAATTCCGGAGAAAGACCCGACGTTATCAAAAAGCGATGGATTTCGCCCTCTCTGTATTCAAAGGCCTTCCCGAAAAGTTTTCCATTCCGATGGATACCAAACCTTCCTTGTTGGAAAAAGTACATTTTAATACTTTTCATACCATTGCCGAACCGGGTTTGTTGGAACGTATATCCGAGTTGGCAAAATCGGAAAAAGGAATCAGTTTGAATTCGCTTCTGATGGCCGCTTATTTTAAGCTGATGAATTTATGGTCCGGTCAGAATGATCTGATCATTAATATGCCGGTTTACAACCGGGAACAACATTTCCCGACGGCTCGTAAAGTAGTGGGCAGTTTTTTGGATATATTTCCCGTACGAGTCCAAACCAATCCGGGAGAACCGATCCTATCCATTGCCCGGAAAATAGAAGGATTTGTCAGAACATTGTTGGAATATCCGATCTCTTCGATCGAATTATCTCGGAAGATTGCTGAACAAGAATCCTTGAAACAAGGCTCCTTAAGTTCCATCATCTTCAGTAATTCCATAAATATGTTACCAAAGGGAATCAGCCGTTCCTCGGAGCATGTTACATTGGGAGCACCCCACGTTCAAACAGGGGCTCCGGGTACGTATATCGATTTGGTAATGTTTACGTGGGAAGAACAGCTTCATTTTGACTGGAATTATGTAAGGGAATTATTCAAGCCGGAATTTATTGCCACCTTATCCGACCAGTATTATTCCATTTTAAAAGCGCTTGCCGGTTTGAAAGACAAGAAGGATGAATTGAACGGTTATACCGGAAGCCGGTTGCTTCCTCCGAACTATCAACGATTATTGGAAAACGTCAACCGCACGGATCACGATTATCCGTTGAAGACCATTCAGCAACAAATAAAAGAAACGGTAGAGGCTTTCCCCGATAAAGAAGCCATAACTTGTAAGGGTGAGTCCTTGAGTTATTCGGAATTTTACGGAAAAGCATGCCAATTGGCTCACTTATTAAAAGAAATGGGAGTTCTGGCGAACAATCGGGTGGCCCTTTTAATGAACCGGACTGCCGACTTGCCGATTGCTCAACTGGCAATCTTGATTGCCGGAGGAGCGTATGTTCCCATCGATCCCACTTATCCTCCTCATCGGATAAAATACATGTTGGAAGATTGCGGAGCAACGATCCTCATCACTCAAGAGATGCATAGAGGGTTGATTCAGAATACGTATTCCGAAAATATAAAGGATTGCATTTTTATGGATTCGGAAATGATTTCTTTGTTGGTGGACTATCGGTGTACAGGTAAAAAAGAGATTGCTCTTCGATCGGAGCAAGAGCCCGAAATGATCAATACTCCGGAAGACCTGATCTATTTGATTTATACTTCGGGATCTACGGGTCAACCGAAAGGGACCATGCTTCGTCATCGGAATGTTTCCAATTTTTTGAATTATGAGAAGGAAGCATTCTCGGTTACAGAGAAAGAACGGTTTGCTTTTATCACTTCTTATTCGTTTGACATGACCGTCACTTCCAATTGGTTGCCTTTTATATGCGGAGCGTCTTTACATATTTTGTCGGATGAGGAAACGAAAGATATTGAACTGTTGTTGCAATTTATCGGGAAACGAAACGTCAACTTCTTAAATATAACACCTTCGCACTTCTCCATGTTGGTGAATACAATCGATTTGTTGGAAAATCCGGTTCACTTGCCGTCAGAAATGACGATCATGTTGGGAGCAGAAATAATCAATGTTTCCGACCTTAATCGTTGGCTTGCTTTATATCCCCGACATCGCTTCATAAACGAATACGGACCCACCGAAACAACGGTTGCATCTACCTTCTTCCCGATTCCTACGTCGGCCGGTCGATGTGAACCGGATGTTGTACCCATTGGGAAACCTATCTATAATACCCAAGTATATGTATTGAATGAGAATAAAGAGCTTTGCTTGGAAGGAGTCCCCGGGATATTGTATATAGGGGGAGCCGGCGTATCGAAAGGATATATCAATAAAGAAGAAAGAACGCGCAGTGTTTTTATTCCCAACCCGTTGACCGGCGACGACAAGGATGTGGTTTATAATACGGGAGACTTGGTGAAAATGACTGAGTCGGGAGATATTGTTTTCATTGGCCGAAAAGATTTTCAAGTGAATGTCAGAGGATACCGAATTGAGTTGGGAGAGATAGAAAGTGCATTGGGACATATCCCCGAAATTACGGAATGTTGTGCCGATATTCAGTATGATCAAAATAAGCAGCCTACCGTAGTCGCATTTTACTGTACCCGAAACAATATTCGATTGGAGACGGATTATATTACGGATCTGTTAAAAAAGCGAATCCCCCATTATATGGTGCCTTCCGTTATACAACTTATTGACAAGATTCCGGTTTCTCCGAACGGGAAAACCGATAAAAAGGCATTACCCTGTATTGCGGATCAAAAACAACAATATGATACCCGGACTATTATTCATCCGGCCAATCCCGAAGAAGAAAAAATGGCAGAAATATGGAAAAAGAACTTGGGATTGCCGCAAATCAGTATGGATGATAATTTCTGGAATATAGGAGGAGACTCCATCAGTTCGGTTCGATTGATTAAGGAATTGAAGGATGCCGGTTTTGAGTCTGTCAAGTTACGGGATCTTTTCCGAACGCCTACCATCCGGGAAATGGTGAAAGACGACGGAAAATCGAAAGAACGGAATAATATGATTGAATTGAAAGTTTCACGTGAAGAAACCGCTCGATTGTTGTGTTTTCCGTATGCGGCCGGTACACCGGGAATGTATAAGGACTTTTCGAGTCAATTCCGGGACGGCGTCACCCTCTTATCGGCTCAGTATCCCGGACACGGAGACGACCGACCAATTATAGAATCCATTCATAAATTGGGAGATATGTATCTCGAAGAACTAAAGACCCGAGATTCCCGGACCTCTCTTTTCCTGCTGGGTTATTCCTATGGAGGGTATGTGGCGTATGAAGTGGCGCGTCAATTGGAAGAAACCGGTCGACCGGCAGCGGGCATAATTATGATAGGAACCACGCCTCCGGCCTATAAAGACGAATTAATGAAGTTATATACTGCCGAAAATACAGTATTGCTCTCTGAGATAGAGAAGAAAGACCTCTTGAATCGTGCTTTTTTGGAAACATTGTCTGATGAAGAACGGGAGGCCTATTTATATGAATTGAAAATGGATACGTTGGGAATGATCAACTATCAATTTTCGAACCGGAAATTAAAAACGCCTTTATTATCTATTGTGGGAGATCGGGATGAGCCGGCTATTCGTGAAAATCAATCGGCTTGGAACGACTATTTTAAGGAAGTAAGTTATAAGGTCTTGGAAGGAAATCATCTTTTGATCAAAGATAATTATCGGTTGTTGGCAGATAAAGTGAAAGGGTTTGTAAACAAGTTGTCCGTGTCGAATCCAAATGCATCAGAACTTGTTTCAAGTCGCTGATTTGCACATTGCTTTTCAGTCGGCCGGATCGCCGGTCTCTCCGATAAATATACATCCGGAAGAAGTGCAATTGATTTCGGAAGAATGGTCTTTCGGAAGGAAAAAAACGTTTATAATGGGAAGAATGGCTGCCGGGAAAGCCTTGTCGAAATGCTGTAAAGACCGGTTGCCGGTGAAAAGAGGTTTAATGAACGAACCGTTGTGGCCGGAATCGTATACCGGATCCATTTCTCATAAAGAAAATGTTGCCGTTGCGGCCGTCGGATCGAAACGTTTCTTCCGGGGAATCGGAATAGATATAGAAGAGATGACGATTGAATTGACCGAAAAAGAGTTGTCTTTGTTTTGTTGTCAACGGGAAATAAAATCGATCCTTCAACACAGAATCTCTCCGATAGAGGTTTTTTCCATTAAAGAAACATTTCTGAAAGCGTGTTTCAGCGCTTTTGGAGAATGTCCGGAATGGAAAGACATCGATAGCGTTGCCTTGCTGACCGGAAGGCGCAACGATTGCGAATTGTTCC
The DNA here is from genome assembly GCA_036787725.1 of Bacteroidales bacterium. GTDB lineage: Bacteria > Bacteroidota > Bacteroidia > Bacteroidales > Azobacteroidaceae > DAIQOU01. The sequence continues at coordinate 2,420 of DAIQOU010000050.1, read as the reverse complement.
GGCAACGAAGAGGTAACTATATTATTTGTTTGTGCTTGTTTAAAAACATTAAATACGAATGAAATTCAGCTGTATTTTATTATTTCTATGTTGCGGATGGGGTTTTTCTCTTTTCGGTCAGCATTCCACCTTATCCGGAACGGTAGTGGACAAGAGAACCAACGAGCCGGTTATCGGAGCTGCTTTATTCATCCGGACCTTGCAAAAAGGGATTGCAACCGATGAGGATGGTAAATTTGAATGGAAACTGCCTTCGGGACAATATACGATCGAAGTTTCTTCCTTAGGCTATGAGCCGGTAGAGAAAACGATTCTTCTGACCGGTTTGACTGCCCGGATAACTATTGAAATGGAAGAATCGCAAGCATATTTGGATGAAGTGGTTGTTACCGCAAATGCCCAACGGGCCGAAATGAACACCATTAAAAACAGTCCGCTGGCTGTTACGTTGGTCGACGGAATCAGTTTGCGGGGGAGAGCTCAAAGTATAGAAGACATCCTCACCCGTACTTCGGGTATTAAAATCAGGAAGTCCGGAGGACTGGGCAGTAAATCCAATATATCCATTCATGGATTGGAAGGAAAACGAGTAGCTGTTTTTATAAACGGGTTTCCGTTGAACAGTCCCGACGGTTCGTTCGATATCAATGACATTCCGATCGATATTATTAAATATATTGAGGTATATAAAGGAATCGTTCCGGCCGAGTACGGGGGAGACGGATTGGGAGGAGCCATCAATATCGAAACCCGTGAAGACGACTGCGACTTGGCCGGGTTTACACAAGAAATTGGATCTTTCGGTACTTCCAAAACCCTTTTTTCCCTTAAGAAAGTGTTTGATAAACCGGGGATTCAATTGGGAATGGGAGGCTTCTATAACCGCTCGGATAATGATTATAAAATGAAATATCCTGTCTTTGAAATCGATTTGCCGGCTGATGTATACCAACGCGTTACCCGTAACAATGATTTTTACGGAGCCGGGATGTTGAATCTACAGGCGATATTCACAAAGCTGTGGTTTAATAAAATAGAATTGGAATTTGCCGGCTATCGGAATAAAAAAGAAATTCAATCGTTGGAATTCGATTCCCGCAGCGCTTTTACAAAAGGTACCAATTACATGACCACCCTGCATTTGAGTAAAGAAGATTTTTTTCTTAAAGGATTGACTTTCAAATCGACAACGGTAGTGCCGCTGATAACTGCTCATTTGGTCGATACTGCTTTATATATACACCAATGGAACGGAGAAATTACGCCTTCCCGAGGGGAAACTTCCGATAATTTATTGAATAATTCAACCGATAAACAACGGGAAGTCCGCCAACGGATGAACTTCAAATACCGGTTGAATGATAATAACAGCCTCAATTTGAATAATGCGTTTGTTTATTCCCGTTACAAACCCAAAGATGATTACTTGGCAGATTATCTGGGATATGATCCGAGCGGATTTCCGAGTAAAATGAGAGGGAATACCACCGGATTGACACATGAGTATTTCGGGGCCCGGAAACGATTTCAAAATTCGTTGATGGTCAATCTTTATTATTTGAATTCCGAAGTGTATCAAACTTCGGAGGGAATGAAAGAAGACGAGCCCGGTTCTCCCAAGCAAACTCCTCCCAAAAATGGGGTAAATAAGCTTTATTATGGTTTTAATGAAGGAGTAAGTTATGAAGTTTTTTCCGGAGTCCGATTAAAAGCTTCTTATTCGCATGCGGTAAGGTTGCCGGAGACAGAAGAACTTTTTGGAGACGGGATCAGTGTCAATCCTTCCACCAATCTACAACCCGAAAAAAGCGATAATTTCAATGTGGGGTTTATTGTGGATAAGTATTCGTTTCTCGGACTGAATCGCTTGCAAGTGGAAGGAAATACTTACCTTATGAATATCAAAGATATGATTTCCCTGTTCCCGGCCAATACCCGTCTCATCCATACCAATCTGGGAAAAACCCGAATACAAGGGGTCGATCTGGACCTGAAATTGGATGTAACCGACAATATATATATTTATTACAATATTACTTATCAGGATATAAGAGACCGCCTGAAATGGAAAACTTCCGATAAACAAACTGAAAATCCTACTTACAAGAAAAGAGTTCCCAATATTCCTTGGTATTATTTTAATTACGGGATAGAATATCATCGCGAAGGACTGTTGGGAAAATCCGAACTCTCCCGGATCTATTTGGACGGTTCGTATGTGCATGATTTTGATTGGAGCTGGCAGATGAGCGATCGGGAAGACCAGAAACGTAAATGGCAGATTCCGGGAAGCCGGTTGATCAATATCGGAATACAACAATCTTTTTGGAAGAACCGGATTTCGCTGGGTTTCCAGATTGATAACCTGTTTAATAAAGACAATTTTATGGAATTTAAGAATCCGCTTCCCGGGAGGACAT
>DAIQOU010000437.1:0-4343 GCA_036787725.1 Bacteroidales bacterium | reverse complement strand
ACTTTTCGTTCGGTGGCGAGCGGACGAAAAGTACTACGCCACCGAACGAATAAATAGAAGTATAAGAAAGAATAATTTATTGCTTCCGGAAAAATTACCGGAAGGCAAAACAACCTTATATTCCTGCTGTCGAAAAGGATGCGGAATACCCTCGATAAAATTTTCCGGGTTTAGTACGATTTAAGTCAACGGTATTATCTCTTCTTCAAAGAGGGTCAGTTTTTCCAACCCTCCGGATGTGACCAAAAAGGTATTTTCAATACCGACCGCACCAATGCCGGGCAATACAAATTTAGGTTCCAATGCAAAAACAACCCCCGGTTCCAATACTTCTTTAGACCGACCGGTAAGAATAGGCAACTCGTTAATCTCGATTCCGACTCCATGCCCGACAAATTTAGCTTGCTGTGAAGTTCCCATAAAATAAGAGCTCAGTCCTGCCGCTTCGGCCATTGCCAAAGACAAATTATACAACTCGGCACAAGACGTTCCCGGCTTACTTATTTTTATAATTTCATTTTGAATATCCAACGAAACCCGGTGCGCTTTATATGCCAAATCGGGTAATTTTCCGATAGCAAACGTACGGGTCATATCCGTTATATAAGCCGTATAATTTCCCGCCATGTCTACCATAACGGAATGTCCTTCTTGGAGTATGCTCCCGTCAGCTCCTATCGGAATGGAAGGATGCATTCCTTTTCCTCCCAAAGCAAAATCAAAGGGAGAAGGAGCCTCCGCATTATCACCTGTCAGAATACTTCCCATATGGATCTCCATATTATTCCCAAAACCGCGAAAATAACCGATAGAACCCAACATCCTCATTTCCTTCTCGATACAAGCCTGAAATTCAACATCTGTCATCCCGGGAAAATAACACGACCGTATTTTGGAATAAGCTTCCGAGTGTTTACGTGCGGATATTCTGAATTGATCGATCTCCCGGTCGCTTTTAACACTCCTTATTTTCCTTAATAAAGGAGTAATATTAATTGTTTTCTGCGGATTAAAAACAGCCTGTAAACGAATGTAGTCATTATAACTGAGCAGATCCCCTTCAAGTCCCAACGAACCGGGCAACGGAATATTTCTTTTCCCCAACTGATCGGGTATATCTTCCGGCTTACGTATATAAACCACCCGGGGATCTTCCAATCCGGAAGGTCTTTTCACAAAATAAAGAGGCTCTCCTTCTGCGGGTAAAAACAGATATCCTCCAAAAATCATTCCCGACAGGTAATACAGATTTACATTCGTTGCAATGACACACGCTTCTACCCCGGCCGCTTTCATTGATTGTTGCAGCTTTTCTCTTCTTCTTATTAAGTCAGTTGTCAGTTCCATTTTTATTTTTTATTGAATCGTCAAAATTAATCAAATTCCGGTTTTAACAGGAAGTAAAAACAAATAAGCATAGAAAAAAAGAAATCGAGTTATGGGATAAACCGGTAGAAATCATTAACTTTGCATCCAATTTAACAAAAATATTCTATAAAAAATGCTAACGGTAGAAAAGATCGGCGGAACATCCATGTCTCAATTTGGAGATTGCTTAAACAACATCATAAAAAAAGACCTGAGTATCGAAGAAATGTACAACCGGATTTTTGTGGTGTCAGCTTATAACAATGTAACAAACTGGTTATTGGAACATAAAAAAACCGGAGAACCGGGCGTTTACGATAAGTTTTTACATAATGAAGACTACAACGGAGCGTTGGATGAATTATATGGAAAGCTGCTTACGATCAATGAAGGTTTTGAAACTATCAGACTGGATTTAAAAAAGGCAAAAGAATTCATCGGACACCGTATCGAACAAGCCAAGCTCTACCTCTACTCCATGGATAAAGTGATTGCTTCCGGGTATGTAGAAAAAAGCAATATTTATTTGGCTGCCAGAGAAATTTTAGCATCGTTGGGAGAAGCTCATTCCGCATGGAACTCGGTTAATATCCTTCAAAATAACGGCATCAACGCCACTTTTGTTGATCTTTGCGGATTCAATGACAATAAGCCGTTGACAATCAAAGAGCGAATCGATCAAATATTCAGCACGATTGATTTCAGTAAAACATTATGTATTGCTACCGGTTATACCAAAGGGACGGAAGGCATCATGCGCGAATTTGATCGCGGCTATTCTGAAGTGACTTTTAGCATGATAGCAGTAAGCGTCCATGCAGATGAGGCAATCATTCATAAGGAATTTCATCTGTCGAGCGCCGATCCCAAATTAGTCGGAATCAATAAATCCATTCCGGTGGGAAAGACCAATTTTATTATTGCCGACCAATTGGCGGATATCGGCATGGAAGCCATTCATCCCAAAGCCGCCAAACCGTTGGAATTGACAGGGATTAATATTCGAATTAAAAACACATTCGAACCGAATCATCCGGGAACATTGATTTCCAAAAATTACATATCTCCCGTTCCTAAAATTGAAATCGTATCCGGCACCGATAAAGTCATTGCATTTGAAGTACACGATCCCCTCATGGTAGGAGCCGTAGGATACGATCTCGATATCATGACCGTATTAAAAAAATACAAGATAAGCTACATTCTTAAATCTACCAATGCCAACAGCATTACTATGGTTATATGGGATAACCCGAGTGCTTATCAAATGTTGGAAGAATTGAAATTGCTGACCAAGACAGTGGAAGTGAATATTAAGCCGGTCTCTATCGTTTGTACGATGGGTACCAACATCGCTCACCCGGGATTTCTTTCCCGTGCCGCATATGCATTAAGCAGCAACAATATTAACATTGAATGCTTCGGGCAATCGTTGAGGCAAGTAAATATGCAATTTGTAATTGCAAGAGAAGATTATGCAAAAGCAGTGGTTGCCTTAAACGACGCCTTATGTAACTGATCATTTCAAGTCATATGGATCTCGGGTTTGACATAAAAGAAATGTTTAGCGCTTTCATAGTCCTCTTCGCTATCATCGACATTACGGGATCCATACCTATTTTTGTAGGATTAAAAGAAAAAAACAGAACTTACAATTCCGAAAAAGCAGCTGTTTTTTCTTTTCTTTCCATGATTGCTTTTTTCTTTGCCGGAGATTGGATATTGGGATTATTGCATGTTGATGTATCTTCATTTGCCGTGGCCGGCTCATTGGTCATTTTTGTTGTTGCGATAGAAATGACCTTTGGAATAGAAGTATTTAAGATGGACGGACCCGACACCAATGCAACATTGGTCCCAATCATTTTCCCGTTAATAGCCGGTCCGGGCGTTTTTACCACCCTTATTTCCTTAAAAGCGGAATATTCTTCTTCCAATATTATCGTTGCATTACTACTGAATATAGCCATCGTTTATATCGTCTTGAAAAAGATTGATCTTGTAAAAAAATTATTCGGTGCCGGGGGAATTTATATTCTAAGAAAATTATTCGGAGTAATTCTGATGGCGATATCCGTTAAACTCTTCATGAGTAATATAACCCACCTTTTAGCTGATTGAGAAACAATTTCCGGGGAATAACCCCACAATCTCCACACCTTTCCTCAACAAAAAAAATCAAACAACACACTATTAATTAAAAGAATAATTTGTCATTTTTTATTTTGGCACCGTTTTTGCCCATGGACAAAGTAAATTTCTTTGTTTTCACAAAGTAACTCAAAAAGGATAGATTTTAAATTACAGATAGTAACATTACATTTTATTAAAAAACAGGTATGACATTGAAAAAGTTTACTAAAAAGCAAATTTATTTTGCCTTGTGTCTTTTTATGTGTTGTTTTTCTGTTTCCGCATCGGAATATCAACCGTTTTCGGAAACAGGTTCCTTACAACACGAGTTATTAACCGAACCGGGAGTATCCGATATGAACACTCCGTTCGAGTCATCGGGATCGGCAGAACAACCGGCTCTTTACGGTCCCGGCGGAGATCCGATCGGAGGACTTCCGGTTGGAAATGCCAATTGGCTTTTATTGGGAATGGTATGCATTCATGCCGGTTATAAATTGATCAGAATCAGAAGGCTTGCATTTAACAACAAATTCAAAAAACCGGCTCTTTTCATGTTGGGCGGTCTTTTATTTGTGGCAACTCCATCTCATGCCCAAGAATTTGACCAAGCAAGAGAACAAAAAGCAGACAGTTTGATTCAGTATTACATGAGTATCGGACTTCCGAAAGAACTGGCCGAAAAACGTACCCAAACGGTTATGTCTCAAGAAATGCAAACAAGAATCGGTACCAGAGGCCCCTCACCGGCAGCCGGCAGTATTCACATTGACCGGGAATATCAAAGTTATACTGCCGATGATTATGTACGTAAGATATTAATCAATACAGGAGGAGGAAGT
>DAIQOU010000049.1:0-16129 GCA_036787725.1 Bacteroidales bacterium | reverse complement strand
GCAGCCTACGGCTGCCGGGGCAAGTCCCTCTAGGGACGAAGTCATGTCTAACCGCATGTGGAACGAAAGCAAAACTTGCGGGACGAAAAAGCTCCCTCCCCCACTTCCGATATATCTCCGGGGGAGACATTCACCTGCCTGCAGGGGAGGTTCTCACCTGCATACAGGGGAGACACTCACCTGCATACAGGGGAGGTGTTCACCTGCATAGAGGTGAACGTCTCCCCTTTTTTACTCAAAAGAGTCCCGCCTCGGAGGATAAGGAATGAAAACGAAAAAGACACTTACACTCAATCATAAAACACAATAATTTTATCAATCCGCCAAATCAGACTATATTTGTAAATAAAAAGGATTTGTTAAAAGAAAAAGATGCAGGACAATAAGTTATACATCAAAAACATGGTATGCAACCGCTGTATCCTGGTAGTCCGCGAGCAATTGACCCGGTTGGGGCTTGAACCTGTTGAAGTAAAATTGGGCACTGTCATTTTCCGAAAGCCTCTAACAAAAGAAGAAAGAACGGCAATACAAGACAAGCTTGAACCTCTCGGATTCGAATTGATCGACGACAAGCGGATACAAACAATCGAGCAGGTGAAAAACACCATCATTCAACTGGTTCATCATCAAAACAGCCGGCTCAAAATAAACCTGTCCGATTACCTAGCAGACAAGCTGCACCACGATTACAGCTATATAAGCAATCTTTTCTCCGAATATGAAAATACCACCATCGAACAATATTTTATTGCGCAGAAAGTGGAACGGGTAAAAGAATTATTGGTATATGATGAGCTGACCCTGTCGGAAATAGCCCACTTGCTGAATTACTCAAGTCCGGCACACTTAAGCTCCCAATTCAAGAAAGTAACCGGGCTTACTCCCGGCCATTTCAAGAAGATCAAAGAAGAAAAACGCAAACCGTTGGATAAAGTATAATCAAAGGTCACATGATCAGACTCATTCACACTGCCGACTGGCATATCGGACAATACTTTTTCGGTTACGATCGGAGGGCCGAACATATCTGTTTTTTCAATTGGCTGAAAGAGACAATTAAAGAACAACATGCAGATGTCTTACTGGTGGCCGGGGATGTTTTCGACAGTCCCAATCCCGGGGCCGAGTCGCAGAAGATATATTACCGTTTTCTTAAAGAAGTGACCACCGAGAACCCTCAACTGCAAATCATCATTACTGCCGGAAACCACGATTCGGCTGCCCGGCTGGAAGCTCCCAATCCGCTGCTGCAAGAAATGAATATTTATATTAAAGGTATTGTTTCGAAAAATACGGAAGGAAAAATCAATTGCCGGGAACTGTTTATTCCCCTGACAAAAGACGGAAAGACAGAAACCTGGTGTATTGCGGTCCCTTACCTTCGACAAGGTGATTACCCGAATGCCGAAAGCTACTCTGCCGGAGTAAGAGAAATGTATGAAACTTTATATCAAGAAATCCGGGAAATAAAAGACCCCGAGCAACCGGTTATTTTTATGGGACACTTGCAGGCTACCGGTTCGGAAATATCCGAGAATGACCGCTCGGAACGTGCCATCATCGGAGGATTGGAATCGATCCCGCCGGAAATATTTGATAAGACCGATATAATTTATACAGCCTTGGGACACCTTCATAAAGCACAACGTGTATCGGGTCGTGAACATATCCGTTATGCAGGCAGTCCATTACCGATGTCTTTTTCGGAAAAGAATTATAAACAAGGGGTCAACCTGATCGAAATAAAAGAAAACCGACTCTTCCGAATGGAAAGAATCGATTTCGAACCACCCGTCAAACTGATCAGCTTGCCGAATACCCCCCGCCCGCTGAATGAAGTATTGGAAGAAATAGAAAAATTACCGACCGGGGAAATAGATTCCGCTTCTCCTTATTTGGAGCTGAAAGTATTGATAACCGAGCCCGAACCGGGGATGAGGAACCGGCTGGAAGAGGCGCTCCGGAATAAATCCGTTCGACTCACCCATGCCGTTCCGTATAAAATAAAACGAGAAAAAGAGTCCAAAATCATCACTTACGAAGAATTAAAAACGATCCGTCCGATGGAAATGGCAGAAGATGTCTTTTTAACCCGTTATGGGAATGAAATGCCCGATAGTATGAAAATATTGCTTCAGAGTGTAATACAAGAGATAGGAAAATGAAAATACTGGCTGTCAGAGGAAAAAATCTCGCCTCATTGGAAGGCGAATTCGAAATAGATTTTACTTCGGAGCCTCTCCGGTCTGCCGGCATCTATGCCATTACCGGACAAACAGGCGCGGGAAAATCTACAATTTTGGATGCCTTATGCCTTGCATTGTATGACGATGCTCCCCGGTTAAATAAAGCCGAATCGATAAAGAAAGAAGACCTGGAATCCCTGGAGGATAAAATATCTCCCCAAGATTGCCGGAATATATTGAGGAGAGGAGCCGGCGAAGGGTATGCCGAAGTGGAATTCTTCGCACTGACCGGTGAGAAATACCGTTCCCGATGGATGGTAAGAAGGGCACGGGGAAAATCGGACGGAGCTTTACAGCCCACATCCATGGTATTGGAGAATCTGTCCACCCAAACACAAGAACAAGGCACGAAAAAAGACCTTTTAGCCAAAATAACGGAAATCATCGGATTGACGTTTGATCAGTTTACACGAGCCGTATTGTTGGCGCAAGGAGACTTTGCCACCTTTCTGAAAGCAAGGCAAAATGAAAAAGCAGAATTATTGGAGAAATTGACCGGCACGGAAATGTATTCCAAAATATCCATATTTATTTATCAAAGGACAACCGAAGCAAGGAATTCCCTGGATATGGTAAGGCAACGAATCAAGGATATAAAACTGTTGAGCGACGAAGAGTCAGATTCTCTAACCTGCGAAAAACAGGATATTGAAAAGGAAGCGGAACCGCTGAAGAATCAAACAGTCCTGATAGAAAAGAAGTTGGAGTGGATAAGCCGCGAAAAACAATTGAAAAATGAAATCCTTAAAGCCGAAAATGAATTAAAAGAAGCATCGGAAAACATCATCCGGGCAACTCCCCGTTACGAATATATGTCACTCATCGATACGACGCAGGAAATAAGAGATGCTTATTTTAATCTGATCCGGAAACAAAAACAACAAGAACAACAATTATCCGGTATCTATGAAAAAGAAAAGGAATTGGAATCCTTAACAGACAAATCCGGGAAGATACATGCAGCCCTGCAATCGGCTAAAACAGAAATGGAGGAAACCGGAAGAAAATTCAAGGAATTAAAACCGGAAATAGAGGAAGCGAAAGAGTTGGACTTTAAGATAAAATCACTTAAAGAAAAACGAAGCGCTGCCACGAAAGAACTGGAAGCATATCAAAAGCAATGGAATACCTCCGAATCAACCATAGCTGCAATTCAACAACAAAAGGAAGAAATAGAGCACCAAAAGACCCGTCTTTCCGAATGGTTTGCCAAATACGACAAATACAAACATATTGTTCCGAAGACAGAGTTGTTGATTTCCTTAATAAGGGATGCCTATTCGACAAGAAAACAAAAAGCCACTGCTTTAGCCGGCCTCGAAGCCGGTAAAAAGATGCTGAATACCTATGTCGATCAGTTAATACAATACGAGAAAGAAGCGGAACGACTGAATAACCTCCTTCCGACAGAAGTATTGAATCTTCGTCTCAAGCTGCAAGACGAAATGCCTTGCCCGGTATGCGGAAGCATCCATCACCCGTTCCGAAAACAAACGGAACAAGAAGCCCGAATCAATGAAACCAAACTGGAATCGCAAAAAAAGAATATAGCCGAAACGATTATCTTAATTAAAGAAAATATAGAAAAAACCAATAAAAGTCTTACTGAATTTGAAACACTCAGTACCGGCTTTGATAACCGATATACAGAAACATGCAATGAATTGGGAAAGCATCTCCCCGTCATTCCCGATTGGGAAGGCAAATTCAGCAAAGAAACGCTGGAAAAAGAACTTGCGGATTTTGCTTCCCGGTGGAATACCAACCGGCAACAACTGGACCTTTCCAACCAACAATCGGAAAATTATTCGATCCGATTGGAAACAGAAATAAAAGCACGAAACCCGGTAAAAGCAGGTTTAAAGGAGAAAGAGGAATTGAAGAGAAACCTGGAAACAGCATGGGACGAACTTATAACCCGAAGAAAAGAGTTATTGGGAAATAAAAGCGCCGAAGAAGTGGAAACCTATTTCTCCTCAATAGAGAAACAGCAAACGAAACAATACGAATCACTGAGAACAGAAAAAGAGAAAAAAGAAAAAGAAAAAGCCGCCATCGAAGGAACAATCAACCAGTTGAAGAAAGACAAGGAACAAAATAAAGAAGAGATTACACTCCTGAGAACAACAATCCGGGATTGGCTAAAGAAGGAAAGCCGGATAACTCCCGATTTGCTCAAAGACTTAATGAGTAAATCCGGTGAATGGATCAACCGGGAAAGAAATGAATTGAATGAACTGAAAAACAGGGAACTTATCCGGAAAACAACTTTAACGGAACGAAAGGGGAACCTGCAAAATCATGGGGAATCGGAATATAAACCAAGCACCGAAGAATCAAACGACAGTTTGTCCGGTCAACTCACAGCCGTAGCAGAAAAAGCAGAAAGCCTCAATAAACGGCTGACGGAAATCAATGTACTATTATTGACTCATCATAACGGAAAGAAGCAAATAAAAGCATTCGAAAAAGAGTTGAACGAAAAAACAGAATTATATGATAACTGGGCTAAGCTAAACGATCTGTTGGGTTCTGCATCGGGAAATAAATTCAAAACCATTGCACAAGGATACACATTGGATGTATTGTTATCTTATGCCAATAAGCACCTGGAAGAACTGACAAGAAGATATAAACTGGAAAAAATACCCAATACACTGGCTCTCCAAGTAATAGACAACGATATGTTAGATCAGGTTCGCACGGTCCATTCCCTGTCGGGGGGAGAATCTTTCCTCATTTCGCTGGCGCTTGCTTTGGGATTGTCTTCTTTATCCTCCAACCGAATGAAAATCGAATCCTTATTTATTGATGAAGGATTCGGAGCGTTAGATATGGACACGTTGAACATAGCAATGGATGCCTTGGATAACCTTCAAACCCAAGGAAGAAAAATCGGAGTGATCTCTCATGTAGAAGAAATGAAAGAGAGAATCACCACCCAAATACAAGTAATTAAATCCTCCAATGGAAGGAGTTATGTAAAAATAACAGGGTGAGGCCTTAATGCATGCTGAATTCCTTCGGGGTCATTCCAAACTGTTGTTGGAACAGTTTTATAAAATGGGACGGAGAATTTATTCCCACCCGATAGCCTACCTCCGATGTACGATATTCTCCTTTGCGGATCAGTTCGGCTGCCTTTTTCAATCGAATCAAACGAATAAATTCGGCCGGGGTCAAATCGGTCAGTGCCTTGATTTTCCGGTGTAAACTCGAACGGCTCATAAATACTTCGGCGACCAGATTTTCCACATTAAACTCTCCATCCGTAATATTGGTATGAATAATCTCTACCACTTTATCCAAAAACTTGGAATCGCTTTTGGTCATACCTATTTGTTGATGAAGAATGAAAGGTTTTTGGATAAATGCTTCCCTTTCCCGTTTGCGGTTGCTCAGAAGAGTAGCAATCTGCATTAGCAAGTGATTCGGAGAAAAAGGTTTCTCCATATAAGCTTCCGCTCCGACTTCCAATCCGTAAATTTTATCGGATAAATCATTCTTGACTGTCAGTAAAACGATTGGAATATGGCTGTATTCCATATCGGCTTTTAATCGACGGCAAAACTCAAAACCATCCGTTTCCGGCATCATTACATCACTGACAATAAGGTCAATCTTCTTTTCCTCCAACATTTTTACCGCATCCGATGCCGACCCCGCTGTTTCCGTCCCAAATGCTTCTTGTAATTTACTTGCAATAAAAGAAAGCATTTCCGGGTTGTCTTCAACAATAAGTACCGTTTCGGGTGATTTCTGTTTTTGTTCGGAAAAGAAATAATCATCATCCGGTTTTTCAATCCGCTCTTCTCTTTCGCGATGCAACGGAAATTTCAAAAGAAAGTTATTAAAACCGGACCGGGTGTGAAAATGAATGCTCCCGCCGTGAAGAGCACATAAAGAGCGTACCAATGAAAGACCGATGCCTGTACCCGAGCGATATTGAGTTGCTTTTTTGAGCCGGTAAAACGGTTCAAAGATTTTCTCCTGCAATTCGGGTGGCACCAATTCTCCATCGTTTTGGAAAAGCAATGTAAAACATTCATTGTCAGCTTCCAAAGAAACCTCTATATACCGATCCGAATAATTAACGGCATTACTAAACAAGTTATTCAATATTTTGGAAAAAGCTTCTTTATCTACCCATGCAACCATCGGTTGCGAGGGCCGGGTAATTACTATCCTTTTGCTTTCCCGATCCGTTACGGATTCAAATCGAGAATGAGTTTCTTGCAACATTTCACCAATATCGGATGGAGTAAAATTCAGCACAAAACGTTGAACATCTATTTTCCGGAAATCCAACAATTGATTGATAAGGTTGAGCAATTGAAATGCATTTTTCCCCATAATGTCCAGATTACGGTTTATTTCATGGTTTTCAATTTTCATATCCCGGAGCACTTCCAGCGGACCATTGATAAGAGTTAACGGTGTTTTTACTTCATGAGCTATCTCCGTGAAGAATTCCAGTTTAGCGCCATACAGTTCTTTTTCTTTTTCGATTCGGATGAGTTTTATTTTGTTTGCATTCCTCTTCCGGTACCAATGTATCAAATAATATATCAAACCGACTGTTACCAGCATATAAAACACATGAGCTTGCCAACCGTTCCACCAAGGATGTTTGATCTCAATATCTATAAAGGCTCCTGTTTCGTTCCATAAACCGTCGTTATTGCAACCTTTCACCCTAAAAGTATAATTCCCGGGAGGCAATTTGGCATACGATGCCGTTTGTCCTTGTACCGTATGAATCCAATCCCTATCGATTCCTTCCATTTTGTAAGCATATCGGTTAGCGGACGGTTCGGTAAAACTCAAGGCCGCAAAATCAAAAGCAATATTGGATTGATTATGGTTCAATACAATCTTATTTGTATGTACAATACTTTCTTTTAAGGGAGAATCCTTGTCTTCCGGATGCACTTCCCGGTTGAAAATCGTCAACTTGGTAATATAAACCGGAGGTATAAAACCGTTTTCTTTAAAGGCATAAGGATCAAATACAACCAATCCTTCCAACGTACCGAAATAAAACTTTCCGGACCGAGCTGCCAAGGCAGCGTTATAGTTGAATTGATTACCCGGTAATCCGTCGTTTTTTGTAAATACTTTTACACTTTCCGTTTCGGGATTAAAGCGAACCAATCCTTTATTTGTTCCGAACCATAAATTCCGGTGCTTATCTTCAAGAATCTTATACGCTACATCATCAGGCAGCCCATGTTCAATAGAATAAGTACTGAATGAGCCGTTTGCTTGATTGTACTTACAAATTCCTCCTCTGTCTGTAGAAAACCATAAATCTCCTTGGCTGTCTTTGGTTATATTACTCACCGAATTTGAACTTAAAGAAGAAGTATCTTTACTGTCATGCAAAAAATGAAGGGTATGTTCCGTTAACGGATTGTATTTAAATACTCCGTTTCCCATAGTCGCCACCCAGATATTGCCCTCCCAATCTTCCGTAATATCAAGAACAAAACTCAATCCGAAAACATCTTTGCGTATGTATTTATTCAGATTTTTGTCTCCTTTGAAAACTCCCCAGGCATTTCCGATCCAAATCCCTTCGTTTCGGTCTTCATATATTGTATATATGCTGGCTTCGTTCAGCCCCAGTTGTTCCGCCGTATAATGTCGGGCAGAAAGATCCGACAAGTTCATAACATCCATACCGTTTTTAAAGAACCCGACCCATATCCGGTTGTCGTCGATAAATGTCCCCAGTATTCTATTATCAAAAAGAGCGGGCGTTGTCTCTTTACGGAACTGCCTGAACTTTTTTGTTTGGGGATTAAACAAATTCAATCCGGCTTCTTCCGTTGCGACCCAAACAGTTCCGTTTTTATCTTCTTTTATGGTTCGTATTCGTTTCCCGCTGATCGATTCCGGGGCTTCCGAAGGAGTATACAATTCAAAAGGTAATCCCCGGTCGGGCAAATAATTTACTCCCCCGAATCCGGTGGCAACCCATATTCCTCCTTCTCTGTCACGATATATTCTTAATATCATATTGTCCGATAAAGCATGTGAAGAATGCCTGTTTTCATGAATATGTTCTACCGTTTGTTTAGTCTCGTCTATAATGAAAATACCGGCTTGTGTTCCTGCCCAGATTCTATCATTTATTACGGTTACAAAACGATTGATACGATAATGTACTTCCGGTACAGCTATATCTGTCAAGGTGTTTTTTCGCTTGTTGAGTTTTCGGAGTTTTCCTTCATGAATACCGATTAACAACTCATCTCCGTAATCACACAAAGTATATATATTTTCTCCTTTCAAAGAACTTCCGTTTTTATCGCCTAAATAAGAGGTAAAGGTATCTTTATTTTTATCATACAGGAATACACCGGCTCCGTTTGTACCAACCCAAACCCGTCCTTCCGCCTCCACACAAATGGATTGCGGATTTTCTTTATCGGGATATTCTGCCCCTCCCAACGCGTAATGATACAATTCTTTACATAGGAAATTATAACGGAATAGTCCCTGTTTGGGCACTACAATCCAAATGTTACCGTTGTTGTCAGATTGAATATCGGCTATCCAATCAATAATACACACGCCTGTAGAAGTACTGTCATTAAAATAAGTAAACGAGTCGGCAATCGGATTATAAATAAAAACACCTTTATCCGTGCCCACCCATAAATTTTGCTCCTCATCTTCATGTAATGCACTTATATTATTATTCCGGAAATCAAGTCGGGAATCATAACAATCAAATACTTTTACGGCGGTACCATCGTATCGATTCAAACGATTCTTGGTTCCAAACCACATAAACCCCCGACTATCTTGTATAATGGTGTTGACATTATTTTGAGATAAACCGAAATCACTGTCAATAACGGTGAAGTAACAATCCGAAAAATTCGCTCCTTGCAACAAAGAAAATACGAGAAAACAACAAAACAGAATCAGGGTACTTTTCATACGTTATTTTTTATCTTTTCCATTCCGATCGTACGGGACTCTTATGTCAATACAATATTCTTTTCTTCCGATGCAATCGCGGATTGACATGTATCGTCGTTTCATACAAACTTAACTTATTGCAAAAATAGGAAGATGTTTGCTCAACAGGCATATATAAGCGAAAAATGACAAACCTGTAATTATTTTTGACAAATTTACGATACAACGAAAGTCGATATCTTCCTAGCTTTGCCCCGATTTGTTAAATCTGAAAGTCTTATAAATCAACTCTAAAATCATCAATAACATGAAAAACAATTCTCTTTTTAAGAAAACGGTATTATCCGTCTGTTTATCTGCTTCGTTAGGAGGGCTTGTTGCCCAACAACTGACTTCTTTCCACCGGGTGGGAAACGGAGATGAAGCAGTACAGGACTTATTCCCCGGATCTCACCGAGCAAAGCCGGTTATGGCCGACTTTACCAACAACGGTTACATGGATATTTTTTACGGTGGACAAGATTTAGGCGGATCAACCGGGTGGTATCTGAAAGAATTCAATAAAGATACGCGTTGGGGGGATCAGGGTAACGGGATGTATGTCAATCCCATTTTAAATGCAGATTATTCCGACCCCGATGTTATCCGGGTTGGAGAGAAATATTATATGGTTTGTTCCGATTTTCATTTTATCGGCTTACCGGTTCTCGAATCGGAAGATATGATCAACTGGAAAATAATCAGTCAGGTATATAATCGACTCGACTTCCCCGAGTATGATAAAAATGAACGTTATGGAGGCGGTTCGTGGGCGCCTTCGATTCGTTATCATGCAGGGAAATTTTGGGTTTGCTTTTGCAGTCCGAACGAAGGGTTGTTCATGTCGTCCGCTTCCGATCCCGCCGGCCCCTGGTCTCCGTTGTTGAATGTGAAAAATATCGAAGGATGGGAAGATCCTTGCCCGTTGTGGGATACCGACGGACAGGCTTACCTGGGAAGGAGCCAATTGGGAGGAGGCCCCATTATCATTCATAAAATGAGCCCCGACGGAACGAAGTTATTGGATGATGGGGTTACTGTCTACACAGGTCCCACAGCCGAAGGGACCAAACTTTTTAAGAAAGATGACTATTATTATATCAGTATTCCGGAAGGAGGCGTTTCTACCGGATGGCAAACCGTTTTACGTTCTGATAATATTTATGGTCCTTATGAGAAAAAGATTGTGTTGGAACAAGGGACCACGAAAGTAAACGGTCCCCATCAAGGTGCATTTGTCGACACTCCCGAAGGAGAATCGTGGTTTTATCACTTTCAATCCAAGGATCCGCTGGGAAGAATTGTTCATTTACAACCGGTCATTTGGGAAGACGGATGGCCTTTCATCGGAGTCGATACGGATATGAACGGAATAGGCGAACCGGTAAAAGAATGGAAAAAACCCAATACGGGAAAAACATCGGAAATCATTGCTCCGCAAACTACCGATGAGTTTTCTTCCGATCAATTGGCATTACAATGGCAAATCAACCACAATCCGGTCAACAGTCATTGGTCTCTCGCGGAACGTCCGGGTTATCTGGTGATAAAAGCACAAAAGGCCGGTCATTTAAGAGAGGCTAAAAATATGTTTACACAAAAAGCGATGGGATATTACAGTGAAGCCTCAACAGAAATCGATTGCAGCAACCTCAGCGAGGGACAACGAGCAGGATTATTCTGTCTGGGTAACCGGTATAATGCCGTTGGAATTGAACGGAAGAACGGAGAAAACCGGATATATGTCGAAACAGACGGGGAAACGGATTCAATCGCCGTTGTATCTTCTCAAACCGTGTTCTTTAAAGCACACGTAAATGCGAATTCTAACATTCATCAACTTTATTACAGCCTCAATAATGAAGAGTTTATTGCCTGTAAAGAGCCCTATTCCCTTCAATCGGGCGATTGGAAAGGCTCACGGGTCGGTTTATTTACTTATAATACAGAAGAAAATGCCGGGGAAGCTGCTTTCAATTGGTTTAAATACGAATGTGACGGTCCGGGAAAATATACATATAATGAAGAAGAAGCCGAAATCTATGCCGATTGGCATGTGTGGAACGAAATGGCTGTATTGGTAAAGAATAACGGCGACGGAACTTTCTCTCTTATTCAGGAATATGATGCAAACATACAAGTCACGATATGGACCAATGCCGTATTCTTTGATTACGACAACGACGGCAATTTAGATTTACTGGTTGTAGGAAAAGGGGGAGACTGGCGTTTCCCCATGGCAAGAAAATTCGCCCATTTATACCGTAATACCGGAGAAGAAAACAACTACCGGTTCCAACAAGTATATGATACCGGGCTGAAACAAGAATGCGATGAAATGTATTTCAACACCATTTCAATTGGAGATTATAATAATGACGGTTATAACGATATCCTCATTATGTGTTATGACGACAAAGGACGGAGCATCGATTTGTATAAAAACGATGCAGGAACGGGTAAATTTGAGTTACAACAACATGCAGTCCGCAATCTTTCCGAATCCGATAATAACCAATTTCATCCCGCTTCCAACGGGTCTGTCATGTTTGGAGATATTGACAACGACGGTTGGTTGGATATCTTTTATACCGGCTACAGCAATGTATCGAGAGGAATACGTATTTATCGGAATAGGCAGGATGGAACATTTGAAGATACCACTCCCGGCAATATAGAAGGATCCTTCGAAAGCCAATCCGTTTTGGCCGATGTCAACGGTGACGGAACATTAGATATCATGGTCACCGGTCATGGAGATGATTGGGCTCGTTTTTCCTCTTTATACTATAATACAATCAATCCTCAAAACAATCAGCCGGAATTCAAGCTTTGTTCTTCTGAAGAATCCGGTATTATTCCCGTTAACAAAGCCAATATATCGGTTGCCGACTTTAATAAAGATGGTTATATGGATATGGTCATGAACGGATATGACGGAGAAAAAGACTTGACCCGTGTGTATTATCAAAATAACCGGGGCGGTTTTACTCCGGATTCCAACTACCCGATACTTTCTACAAAAGATGGAGGAATCAACATGGGTGATATAAATGGCGATGGACAAATGGATATAATAATTGCCGGATACAAAGGGTCGGATACCGATAATGTATATAACTCTCCTGTACGTATCTACGAAAACCATCCGGAAGAATCCGGAATAAGGAAGAATCTGCCTCCCTCCGCTCCTCCTTCTGTAAATGCAGTGTATGACAACAACAAACTGACGATCAGTTGGGAAAAATCAACCGACGACATCACCCTTCCACAGGCTTTACGCTATAATATTTATGTAAAAAACAACACTACCGGTGAAACTTGGATGATGATACCGGCCGATCTCCATACCGGAAAACTTAAAGTCGGTACCGACTTGCAAACATCCCTTTCTTCTGCAGTTAAAGAATACACCATGACTCTTACCCAACCGGGAAACTATACTGTAGGAGTACAAGCGTTGGATCAGTCCTATGCCGGGAGTAAATTCACTGCTTTTTCAAACGATTTTTCAGCAATACCCTCTCCTTCCGTAAAGTCACACACGGTACAAACACTTGAAAATGGTGTTATCATAAAAAGCGAAATACAAGAACCGGTAGAGGTTATCGACATCAACGGACAAAAAATTCATCAAGGATATAGCAACCGATTTATACCGCTGAGAAAAGGCGTTTATATCGTAAATGTAAATGGATCGGCATTCAAAATCATTAAATAAAATTGCCGATTATTCCGGTCATCCGAAAATGGTAAAGGCTTTCGAGTGGCCGGAATAATCGGCAAATCATCTCCATAAAGTTTGATCTCCTTGTATTCCATGAGGGTATGTCAAAATAACACACCCTCTTAATCCTATCCTTCAGACCTCCATTCAGAAAAAATCCGGTTAATTATAAGCTCTAAGGAAATCACCATTCAAATTAAAAAATACTTTGCTTACAGGATAACCTGATAATTCTACAAAATAACCTCCATATTGCTTAATATAGACAGTCATTTTCTTATTTGGATAGTTTTTATTTATATAACCGGCAATGGATGGAAGAACAGCTCCCGGAGGAATCCCGCCACCACGTACCGCAACAATAGCCTGTATCTGATTATCCATAGTAAAGTCCATGCGAGTGCCGTCCGTAAGTCCTATTTTATACTCTTTGTATGTTTTATTTACATACAATATTTTTATAGTAGAGAAATGTTTATTTACAAAATCTTTAACGGGCTGAGGCAAGCTTTCAAACGTAATTTTGCTTTGATTGTCATTCTCATCCTCTTCATTCCCCAATACTCCCCACAAGTTACCTTCCTTATCAAAAATAATCTCAATATTTTTGTAAAGTTCAACTTCGTAAACCTCTTTTTTATTTTCTATTTCCTTGATCGTTTTACCGGGATAAACAGATGAAATGTATGTTACTGCTTTTTCCGGAAGAAGAGCAATGATTGATTGAGGCAAGGCAATGTTGTTATCGGCTTCCACCTTTTTCCATTCTCCCGAAATATAAAATTCTACTTGTGTCTTGTCTGTAAATTCCACTTCATACGAATCATCCTCCTTCTTTACTTCTTTTATGGTATAAGATGAAAAATGTTTTTTGATAAAGGATTGTGAAACAGCCGGAAGTGCATCTGTCACGATATCTTCATCATCACTATTATTATCATCATTGTCTCCATCTTCATCTGCTTTAATGATGGTTCCGTCAAAATTAAACTTTAATTCCACATCCGATGTCCCTGCCAATTTTACTTTGTAACCGTAATCTTTCTTCTTGATTTCGTTCATTCCCCTGCTCGGATAGTTTTGTTCCACATATCCTAAAATCGAAGTAGGGATCAATGCCATGATATTGGCAGGTAATGCACCTTTGTCCTTAGCTTCTATTTTTTCCCAAGAACCATTTTTATCAAAATCAATTTTGTACCCTTTCACCGATACATTGTATCCTTCGGTTCCCTCTGATGTACTATGCAAAATAAGTTCAACATCACTTTCTTCAAAATGATTTTGGACAAAGAGGCGAGCTGCACCGGGCAATTCATTAAGTGTAAGTAAATTATCAGGATTGACTTCGTCTTTGTCATCATCACTGCACGAGGTGACAAATACCAATGCCACAGAAAAGAGCATGGCCATTATTGACAAATTAACTAACTTCTTCATGTCGTTATTCTATTAAAGTTGATTTCGACGGTAAAAGTAAAATCCAATTCCGGAGAAAATCTGTATTTTTCAAAACACCCCGGATCCGACAGCAAAATCAATCCTTAAATAATCGGTTGCTCGGTAAATGCGGTGATCCAAATGACAGGAAAAATGCTGTCTCTTCTCCATTCGTCGTATAAAATACTACCCAAAAAACCCGTATCTTCATTGCCGATAAAATCCGATCTTTTCAGAGACAGTCCAAATCGGGCTTTGCAATTCCTTTCACTCAAACAACGGAAAAGGAACCGTTCCCGTTTCTTTCCCTTGAAAAACCACCGGAACCAAATCAATGATCAATGTCACGGGAAGACAAAGAATCGTAGTTGTCCAACCCAAACCTTTACGTATTTCAGGCCAACCCCAAGTCCGGCTCATTTCATTCATAGCATAAAATACCACATCTTCCCGTTCTTTCCCAATTTCCTCTCCTTCGCCTTTACGTTTGCCGGCATACTTCATCAACTCCGACTGATATATATTGAACGAAACGAGTCGAGGAATTTTTGCTCTATTGTCCGTATAATAAACAACATTCACTTGTATTTTCAATGGTGAATTCTCCGGACTTGAAAAGGAGGGTATGGAAGGACTTCTTATTTGCTGTTCATGATTTTGTTTTGTTTGTTGATGCTTTCGATGTGGATCGCTTCGAGGACAGTAGCTAAAAAGTCTTTGCTGAGATTCAGTTTGCCCGATTGTGCCAGGATGCGGTCCACGATGTCGCTCCAGCGGCTGCTTTGGAGTATGGTCACATCGTTGTCGCGTTTGACGCGCCCGATGTTTTCCGCCACGGCCATCCGTCGGCTCAACAGGTCGAAGAGTTCGGCGTCGATTTGGTCGATTTCGGATCGGTAGCCGTCCAATGCCTGCACGAATTCCGGTTTATCGGTTTTTTCCTGGCGCCAGTTTACGGATTTCAGCAGGGAGACCAGATCGGCCGGGGTGACTTGTTGTTCGGCATCGCTCCAGGCTTTGTCAGGGCAGATGTGGCTTTCGATAATCAGTCCGTTGAAGTTAAGGTCGGCGCATTTTTGGGCTACTTCAGGCAGTAATTCGCGTTTGCCGGCGATGTGCGACGGATCCCCGATAATCGGAAGTTCGGGAAAACGGTGCTGCATATCGATGGCCAGGTGCCACATTGGGTTATTGCGGTACGTGCCGCCCACGGCCGAGAAACCCCGGTGGATTAGCCCTATTTTTTCGACACCCACTTTGCGCAGGCGTTCCACAGCGCCGACCCAGAGGTTGATATCGGGATTCATTGGGTTTTTAACGAGGACAATGGTTTGTGTTCCGCGCAGAGCGTCACAGATGTCCTGTACGCTGAATGGATTCACGGTGGTCCGTGCGCCTACCCAGAGTACATCCACGCCGAATTCCAGCGCGCTTTCGACGTGTTTGGAGGTAGCGACTTCGACGGCGATGGGGAGTCCGGTTTCGGCCTTAGCGCGGGCCATCCAGGCCAGACCGGGGAGTCCGACGCCTTCGAAGGAGCCGGGTTTGGTGCGGGGTTTCCACACGCCGGCGCGCAGGACATCGACCAGGCCGGTGGCGGCGATTTGCCGGCAGGTTTCGAGGGTTTGTTCTTCGGTCTCGGCGCTGCAGGGGCCCGAGATGATCAAAGGCTTTTTGGCGGTTAAAGATAAGTCTGTCATTGTTATGTCGTTTTAATTATTTTCAGTATCCGTTCAAGGTT